>CALRVO020000378.1:0-4688 GCA_943371595.1 Sphingomonas paucimobilis | reverse complement strand
CGTGCTCTTCGAGCTCGTGGGCGGACCGGACGCCGTCCAGGACTGGCTCGGCGGGCTCGGCGACACGGTGACGTCGGTCGACCGGGTCGAGCCCGAGCTCAACGACTGGCGGCCGGGCGAGGTGCGCGACACCAGCACGCCGCGGGCCCTGTCCCGGCTGGTCCGCGACCTCGCCGTCGGCGACGTCCTCGACCCCTCCGACCGTGCCAGGCTCGACGACGACCTGGGCGACAGCCTCACCGGCGCCGGACTCGTGCGCGCCGGGGTGCCCGAGGGCTGGCGCGTCGGCGACAAGAGCGGCACCGCGTCGTACGGGACCCGCAACGACGTCGCCGTCGTGCACCCACCGGGCCGCGCGCCCTGGGTCGTCGTGGTGATGACCTCCCACGCGGAGGCCGAGGCGGACACCGACGACGTCCTGGTGGAGCAGGCCACGCGCGCCGTCGTCGAGCACTGGTCGTGACGGCCGCGGCGGTCGCGACCCGTGCAGCCGTTATTGCCGTTGCCCTCTCTGGGAGGATGGAGCCATGGCCAGGGAGCAGGGGCGCAAGCTGATCGCGCAGAACAAGAAGGCGCGGCACGACTACGCCATCGACGACACCTACGAGGCCGGCATCGTGCTGCAGGGCACCGAGGTCAAGTCGCTGCGCCAGGGCCGGGCCTCGCTGGTCGACGGGTTCGTCGACATCGACGGGGGAGAGGCCTGGCTGCACGGCGTCCACATCCCCGAGTACTCCCAAGGCACCTGGACCAACCACGCCGCCCGCCGCAAGCGCAAGCTGCTGCTCAACCGTGTCGAGATCGACAAGATCGAGCGCCGGGTCAGCGAGAAGGGCCTCAGCGTCGTCCCGCTGTCGCTCTACTTCCTCGACGGGCGCGCCAAGATCGAGATCGGCGTCGGCAAGGGCAAGAAGTCGTGGGACAAGCGCAACACCCTCGCCGAGCGCCAGGCCAACCGCGAGATCGAGCAGGCCGTCGGTCGCCGGCTCAAGGGCATGAGTGAGTGAGGCACGGCCGGTCGAGCCCCGTGACTCCACCGAGCCCGTCGAGCGCACCCGCGCGGTCTGGGAGCGGCTCGGGCTCCCGGGCCTGATCGACGTCCACGCCCACTTCCTGCCGCCGCCCATCGAGCGAGCGGTGTGGCGGGTCTTCGACGAGGCCGGTCCGCTGATCGGGCGCGAGTGGCCGATCCGCTACCGCCAGCCGATCGAGGAGCGGGTGGAGCTGCTGCGCTCCTTCGGCGTACGCCGCTTCACCACGCTGCCCTACGCCCACAAGCCGGGCGTGGCGACCTTCATGAACGACTGGTCGCGCGACTTCGCCGCCGGCGTGCCCGAGGCGGTGTGGTCGGGCACGTTCTACCCCGAGCCCGACGCGGCCGACTACGTCTCGGCGCTGGTCGACACGGGCGTCGAGATCTTCAAGCTGCACCAGCAGGTCGGCGGCTTCCTGCTCGACGACCCGTTGCTCGAACCGGTCTGGGACCTGCTCGAGGAGCGTCGTACGCCGGTGCTGGTGCACGCCGGGTCGGGGCCGGTCGGCACCGAGTTCACCGGACCGGAGTCGATGGCCAGGCTGCTGGCGGCCCACCCCCGGCTGACCATCGTGGTGGCCCACCTCGGCGCCCCCGAGTGCCTCGACTTCGCCCGCCTCGCCGCCACCCACGACCGGGTCTTCCTCGACACCTCGATGGCGATCAGCCCGTTCTTCGGCGCCCCGCTCGGCGCCGAGGTCGTGGCGATGCTCGCCGACCTGCGGCCGCGCGTGCTGTGGGGCTCCGACTTCCCGACCCTGCCGTTCCCCTACGTCGACCAGCTCGACAACCTCGTCGACCTCGGCCTCGGCGACGACTGGCTGCGCGACGTCCTGTGGCACAACGGGGCCACCCTGATCGGCGCGCCGCGATAGTCCCCTTCGAAAAGCCCCTCCTTCGGGCCCGGCCCGGGGCTTTTCGTAGGGGACTATCCCGGCTGAGCGGTGCCACGAGGTTCTAGGGTGGCGGGCGTGGTCGACGGAGAGTGCACGGACGCGTTCGAGCCCCTGAGAGAGCTTCTCGGGCACAACCTGGAGGACGGCACCGATGTCGGTGCTGCTGTCGCCGTCATCCAGGACGGCGAGCTCGTCGCCGACCTGTGGGGCGGCCAGGCGCGTCCCGGGGTGCCCTGGACCCGCGACACGATCGTGCAGGTCTGGTCGGTCACCAAGACGATGGCGGCGCTGACGACCCTCGTGGTCGCCGACCGCGGGCAGATCGACCTCGACGCCCCGGTCGCCGACTACTGGCCGGCGTTCGCGGCCGCCGGCAAGGACGACGTCCGCGTGCGTCACGTGCTCGGCCACACCGGCGGCGTCCCCGGGTGGAGCCGGCCGGTCGCCGTCGACGACCTGCTCGACCTCGAGCTCAGCGAGGGCTGGCTGGCCGAGGAAACACCCTGGTACGAGCCCGGCGCGGCCCCGGCCTACCAGATTCTCAACCACGGTCACCTGCTCGACGCGATCGTGCGTGGGGCGACCGGCCGGTCGCTGGCCGACGTCTTCCACGAGGACGTCGCCGGACCGCTCGGCGCCGACTTCCTGCTCGGGGTGCCCGACCACCGGCTCGACGACGTCGCCGACCTGCTGTCGCCGCCGTCGACCTCGGTCGACTACGCCGCATTGTCGCCCGACAGCTTCCTGCTGCGCACGATCGCCAACCCCTTCCTGACGATGAAGGTCTGCAACGGCGAGGCCTGGCGCCGGGGCGCGGTCGGGGCGGCCGGCGGCCACGGCAACGCCCGCGGTGTCGCCCGCGCCCAGGCCGTCGTGTCGCACGGCGGCGAGGTCGACGGCACCCGCCTCCTCGGCCCAGGGACCATCGACCGGATCTTCGACGTCCAGGCCGACGGCACCGACCTGGTGCTGGGGATCCCGCTGGTCTTCGGCACCGGGTACGGCCTGCCGACGCCGTCGACCCCGGCGATCCCCGCGGGCCGCGCCTGCTGGTGGACCGGCTACGGCGGCGCGATCGTCGTCAACGACCTCGACCGCCGTACGACGATCGCCTACACGCCCAACCAGCTCGTCGAGCACATGGTGTCCTCACCCCGCACCGACGCCTACGTGAGCACTGCTCTCGCCTGCCTGGACGTGCTGTGAGCCTGGTCGACGACCTTGCCGACGAGCGCCTCGCGCTCGCCGACCTGCTGGAGGGGTTGACCCCCGAGCAGTGGCACGTGCAGACCCTGTGTCCGGCGTGGGACGTGCACCAGATGGCCGCTCACCTGGTGGCCCCGGTCGAGGGATCGACCGGACTGCTCCTGCGACTCATGGTCCGATCGCGCCTCAGCCCCGACCGGCTCGGCCTGCTGGTGACCGAGCACTTCGCCGACCTGCCCGCTGACGAGCTCGTCACCCGGCTGCGAGCCCACGCACGCACCGAGCTCGCACCGCCGTTCGTCGGCCTCCTCGGCCCCTACACCGACGCGCTCGTGCACGGCGAGGACATCCGGGTCCCGCTCGGCATCCGCGACGACCGGCCGCCGCAGCGCTGGGCCCCCACCCTCGACTTCCTGCTCTCGCGTCGCGCCCGCCTCGGGTTCCTGCCCGCGGCCGCACCCCGGCTCACCTACGCCGCCACCGACGTCGCCTGGGCCCACGGCGCCGGGCCGAGGGTCGAGGGCCCCGCAGCCGCCCTCGCGCTGGCCCTCACGCGCCGTACGCCGCGCCTCGACGAGCTCGCCGGACCGGGGGTCGACACCCTGGTGGGGTGGGCGAGGTCGGCCTGAGGGCACGACGCTGCCCCGGGGTCGACGGGCGAGCGGAATACCCGGTCGACAGCGGGCGCTACAGTGGGCAGCGCACGACAACTCAAGAGGGGCTGATCGGTTTCGACTTGGGACGTTAGTTCCAGGGGAAGCGGGTCGAGGAGCCAGCGTCATCTCGTAAACGATCGCTGGAAACCAATAACTGCCGACGCTAAGCGCAGTTCGTTCGCTCTCGCCGCCTGATCGGTGATCGAACCGTCAGACCGGGCATCCGTCTCCGTCCCGGACCCTGGCGTCATCTAGGAGACTTGCTTCTCACCTCTCGTCAGGAGGGGTGAGCGGGACTCAAACCTGACTGGGCCTGTTGGCGACGTGTCTGTGCGAGCGCCAGGGCCGAGAAAATCGCCTTCACTGACTGCACCCGGAGAAGACCTGGTTCGACGCTCGAGGACGCGGGTTCGATTCCCGCCAGCTCCACCGCGAAGTCTTCGCAGAATTGCCGGTCCCGGTAACGGTGGTTGAGGAGGTTGCGCTAGCAACCGTCTCGAAACCACACCGAGAGCCAGCCCTCTTGAACGACAGCCGGCCCGACACCCGTCGGGCCGGCTCTCGTCGTACGCCGATCTCGGAGGCAGCTCAGGGCAGCCCGCCGGTCGAGGTGTTCGGGACCACGGTCACGACGTCGCCGGTGATCTGCACCTGCACCTCGGCGACGTTGTTGCCGTCGTCGGACTCGGTGACTGCTCCGATCGAGTCAGCGTGGACGCGGAGCGTGTAGGTGCCGTCGGCGAGCCCGGTGATGTCGATGGCCTGGTCCGGCAGCGTCGTCGGGTAGGTGTCACCCCAGCCGCGGCTCAGGCCGTGGACGATGGTCAAGGCGTCGGTGAGGCCCTTGCCGCAGGACGTGGCCTCGCTGTAGATCGGGACCTCCGGGACCCGCGGTTG
>CALRVO020000377.1:0-4705 GCA_943371595.1 Sphingomonas paucimobilis | reverse complement strand
CGGGGCTCACGGTGGGGCGGACGAATGGGGCGAGGGTCGGGCCGGTGGGTCAGAGGGCAGCGAGCGCCGCGTTGAGCGTCGCCGAGGGCCGCATCACGTGGTCGGCCTTTGTCTCGTCGGGGCGGTAGTAGCCGCCGATGTCGGCGGGGTGGCCCTGGACGCCGTTGAGCTCGGCGACGATCTTCTCCTCGTCGGCGGCCAGCGACTCGGCGAAGGGCTTGAACACCGCGGCCAGGTCGGGGTCGTCGGTCTGCGCGGCGATCTCCTGCGCCCAGTAGAGCGCGAGGTAGAAGTGCGAGCCGCGGTTGTCGATGCCACCGATCTTGCGGGTCGGCGACTTGTCGTTCTCGAGGAAGGTGCCGGTGGCCTTGTCGAGGGTGTCGGCGAGCACCTTGGCGCCCTTGTTGTCGGCGTAGCCCGACAGGTGCTCGAGCGAGGCGGCCAGGGCGAAGAACTCACCGAGGCTGTCCCAGCGCAGGTAGTTCTCCTTGACCAGCTGCTGCACGTGCTTGGGGGCCGACCCACCGGCACCGGTCTCGAACAGACCGCCGCCGTTCATCAGCGGGACGATCGAGAGCATCTTGGCCGACGTGCCGAGCTCGAGGATCGGGAACAGGTCGGTGTTGTAGTCGCGCAGCACGTTGCCGGTGACCGAGATGGTGTCCTCGCCCTTGCGGATGCGCTCGATCGAGTAGGCGCAGGCCGCGGCGGGCGCCATGATCTCGATGGTCAGGCCGTCGGTGTCGTGCTCGGCGAGGTAGGTCTTGACCAGGCCGATCAGGTTGGCGTCGTGGGCGCGGTTCTCGTCGAGCCAGAACACCGCGGGGGTGTCGGAGGCGCGGGCCCGCGTCACGGCGAGCTTGACCCAGTCGCGGATGGGGGCGTCCTTGGTCTGGCAAGCGCGCCAGATGTCACCGGGCTGGACGTCGTGCTCGATCAGCACCTCGCCGGCGCTGTCGACGACCTGGACCTTGCCGGCGGCGGGGACCTCGAAGGTCTTGTTGTGCGAGCCGTACTCCTCCGCGGCCTTGGCCATCAGGCCGACGTTGGGGACCGAGCCCATCGTGGCCGGGTCGTAGGCGCCGTGGGCGCGGCAGTCGTCGATCACGGTCTGGTAGACGCCGGCGTAGGACGAGTCGGGGATGACGGCCAGCGTGTCGGCCTCCTCGCCCTTGCTGTCCCACATGTGACCCGAGGTGCGGATCATCGCGGGCATCGAGGCGTCGATGATGACGTCGCTCGGCACGTGGAGGTTGGTGATGCCCTTGCGGTCGTCGACCATCGCCATCGCCGGGCCGTCGGCCAGGCCCTGGGTGACGGCGGCCTTGATGGCCTCGCCCTCGGGCAGCGACTCGACCGACGCGAGCAGCGCACCGAGGCCGTCGTTGGGCGAGATGCCCGCGGCGGCCAGCTGCTCGCCGTACTGCTCGAAGAGCGTGGGGAAGAACGCCTGCACGACGTGGCCGAAGATGATCGGGTCCGAGACCTTCATCATCGTGGCCTTGAGGTGCACCGAGAACAGGATGTCCTCGGCCTTGGCACGGGCGATCTGCTCGGTCAGGAAGCGGCGCAGCGCGGCGACGTCCATGAACGTGCCGTCGACGACCTCGCCCTCGAGCACGGCCATGTCGTCCTTGAGCACGGTCTCGGTGCCGTCGACGCCGACGTGCTTGATGGTCAGCGTGTCGGCCGCCGGGATGATCACCGACTTCTCGTTGGAGTAGAAGTCGTGCTCGCCCATCGTCGCCACGTTGGTCTTGGACTCGGGGCTCCAGGCGCCCATCCGGTGCGGGTACTTCTTGGCGTAGCCCTTGACCGCGGCGGGCGCGCGCCGGTCGGAGTTGCCCTCGCGCAGGACCGGGTTGACCGCGGAGCCCTTGACCTTGTCGTACTTGGCCGCGACGGCCTTCTCCTCGTCGGTCGAGGGGTTCTCGGGGTAGTCGGGCAGGTCGAAGCCCTGCTCCTGCAGCTCCTTGATCGCGGCCTTGAGCTGCGGGACGGAGGCGGAGACGTTGGGCAGCTTGATGATGTTGGCCTCGGGCTTGGTGGCCAGCTCGCCGAGCTCGGCGAGCGCGTCGTCGGCCAGGCCGAACTGCGCGAGGATGCGGGCGGCGACCGAGATGTCGCGGGTCTCCACGTCGACACCGGCCTTGGCTGCGTAGGCCGCGATGATCGGCAGGAAGGAGTACGTCGCCAGCAGCGGCGCCTCGTCGGTGTGGGTGTAGATGATCTTGGCCATGGGTGGTGGTCAGCTCCTGCGACGGTGGGCGACGGTCGGGTTGTCTTGACGTCAAGATACCTGACGTCGGTTGCCGTGCGTCAGCCTGTCAGCCTCGCGTCCACCAGACCACCCCGCTCACCCCCTAGAGTCGGGCCACTCAGGTTTCGCTCTCGAGCACGAAGGGCAGGTCCGCGCCCATGGACTCCACCACCCCCGCTCCACCCACCCAGGTTCAGAAGCTCTCGGCAGAGGCCATCGGCACGTTCGTGCTCGTGGTGCTCGGCGTCGGGGCCGCCTTCTTCGGCGGAGGTGACGTCGCTGCCATCGGTCTGGCCTTCGGCATCGCGATCGTCGCCATGGTCTACGCCTTCGGCCGCGTCTCCGGCGGCCACTTCAACCCCGCGGTGTCGGTCGGCGCCGCGCTCGGTGGCCGGATCTCGTGGAAGGACGCCGGCCTCTACTCCGCCGCCCAGTGCGTCGGCGCCCTCGTCGGCGGTCTCGTGCTGACGATCATCGCGCTGACCAGCGACATCGGCTACGAGTTCGGTGACCCCATCGGCGCCAACGGCTTCGGCGACCAGGGCGGGGTCGCCCTGTTCGGTGCGCTGCTCATCGAGATCGTGCTGACCTTCGTGTTCCTCGTGGTGATCCTCTCGGTCACCGACGAGCGCAACGAGCACCCGGCGCTGGCCCCCTTGGCCATCGGCCTCACCCTCGCCGCGATCCACTTCGCCTCGATCGGCGCCACCGGCACCTCCGTCAACCCGGCCCGCTCGATCGGCGTCGCGTTCTACTCCGGCAGCGACGCGATCATCCAGCTCTGGCTCTTCATCGTCGGCCCGCTGCTCGGCGCCGCCGCCGCCGGCTTCGCCTACCCCGCGATCTTCGGCCACGCAGGCAGCCCGGTCCCCGGCTCGGGCCTCAACTTCTCCGCCAAGAGCGGTGCCGCGGTCGCGGGCTACGGCGCCCCCGACCAGTTCCAGCAGCAGTGGAACCAGCCCGGCGGTTCGGCGTACGCCGCCCCCTCGACGCCCGACCCGGCCGCCTACCAGCAGCCCGGCGGCTACGCCGCGCCCGCCGCCCAGACGCCGCAGCCGCAGGCCGAGCAGCCGATCATCCAGGACGGCTGGCAGTGGGACCCGCAGGCCCAGCAGTGGATCCCGGCGCAGCAGCAGGCCCCGCAGGCCCCGCAGGCCCCGCAGCAGGGTGGCTGGCCGACGCCCGGTGGCGAGCAGACCCAGGTCCGTCCGCCCGACGGCGTCTGACCCGACGCCACCTCGTCCGACCCTTCGTGCCGGCCCGTCAGGTCGGGGCTACTCGCCCTCGACCTGGCGGGCCAGCACGATCTCACCGGCCGTCGAGACCAGCTCGAGCCCGACGTCGCGGGTGTAGAGCTCCTGGGTGACCCCGCCGTCGGTGACGACCTCGAGCACCACCCGGGTGTCGTCGACCTCGGCGACCGTGGCGCGCAGCTCCCGGCCCTCGACCCAGGCACGACGGAAACCGTCGCCCCGGCGAGGCTGCGCCGGCATCACCAGACCGGCCTGGGCCCCGTCGGTGCCGGCCTGCCACTCCCCCACCCGCGCTAGCCACCACACGTTGCCGGCGGCGTCCTGGGCGTAGAGGTCGGTGTGGCCGTCGAGCGCCACCGCCGTCGTCGCCACCCCGCCGACGTCGGGGCCGTCGCTGACGACCCGTTCGACGCGCGTGCCCGCCCCGTCGGCGTACGCCGCGTCGTCGAGGACGAACCACGGGTTGTCGACTCCTTCGACGAAGTCGGCCGGGTCGGGTGAGGGCGTCGGTACGACGAGCTCGTCGACCCCGGTGGACGGACTGGGGTCGGAGCCCGTCGAGCACCCGGTGACGAGCGCCGAGCACACCGCCGCCACCAGCACCACGTCCAGCCGCCTGCCCCGCCGCACCCGTCGTCCTCGCACGGCCCCATCGTCGCGCAGCCCCGCGCCGCTGCTAGCGTCGGGCGACGTCAGTACCACTCTCTCTCGTCACCAGGAGTCCTCGTGAGCTCTGCTCCGTTGAAGGTCGCCGTCACCGGCGCCGCCGGCCAGATCGGCTACAGCCTGCTCTTCCGCCTCGCGAGCGGCGCGCTCACGGGCAACCGTCCGATCGAGCTGCGCCTGCTCGAGATCACCCCGGCGCTCAAGGCGCTCGAGGGCGTCGTGATGGAGCTCGACGACTGCGCGTTCCCCGGCCTGGCCGGCGTCGAGATCGGCGACGACGCGGAGAAGATGTTCGACGGCGTCAACCTCGCCCTGCTCGTCGGCGCGCGTCCGCGCGGCCCGGGCATGGAGCGCGGCGACCTGCTATCGGCCAACGGCGCGATCTTCACCGCCCAGGGCAAGGCCCTCAACGCCGTCGCCGCCGACGACGTCCGCATCGGTGTCACCGGCAACCCGGCCAACACCAACGCCCTCATCGCGCTCAAGAACGCCCCCGACATCCCGGCCGAGCGCTTCTCGGCGCTGA
>CALRVO020000376.1:0-4738 GCA_943371595.1 Sphingomonas paucimobilis | reverse complement strand
CGCGGACGGCGTACCGGGTCAGGACGGCGTTGCCGCGCACCCCCCACCGGAAGGTGATGTTGGCGTCGTACACGAAGCGCATGTCGGTGCGACGCGCGAGGTAGCGGGCCTGGTGGAGGCCGCCGGGTCGACGGTGGACGTCGACCTCGTTGAGCATCACGACGTCGGCGCCGGTGCGCGCGATGTCGCGCGCGACGCCGTCCAGGCCGAACGAGCCGTGGCGGATGTTGTAGTGCAGGACCTTCACGGTCACCTGGGCAGCGGGTGGTGGCGTCCTCGCAGCCGAGGTCGGGGCGAGCGCGGGCGCGGGTGCGGAGGGGGCGAGGGCCGCTGTCAGGGCGACGGCGAGGATGGTGGCGGCGGCGGCGAGGGAGCGCATGACGAGAGTCGACCGCAGCGGGATGAGACCAGGATGCGACCACCATGAGACCCGTTCTCACGACGGTGGCGCGGGTCAGGGACGACCGTCGACGAACATCCGCAACCGGGTCACCGTGCTGGCGTCGTCCCCCGCCACGTGGCCGTCGACGGCGCGCGAGGCCCACCCGAGCCGGGTCGCCAGGTCCGCGGCCTCCGCGAGCTCGGCCACCGACCGGCCGTACGCCGCGGCGTACGGCGTCAGGTAGGAGTCGCGGTAGGGCGCGGTGTCCTCGGAGCCCGTCCGGTCGTCGACCCCCCACGCGATGACGCCGAGGAGCGTCACGGCCAGGGTGAGGAACGGGTGCGACACCACCGCGTCGCCCCAGTCGAGCACCAGCTGGCGGCCGTCGGGGTGCACGAAGACCTGGGCGTCGTGCAGGTCGTCGTGCTGCACCGTCTCGGCGATCCCGTACGACGCCAGCCGGTCGGCCAGCTCGCCCACGGTCGCGACCGCGGCCGCGTACCGCGGGTCCAGGTCGTCGACGCGCTCGGCCAGCCCGGCCACGAGCGTGGCGTAGTCGCCGGCGAGGGTCTCGAGCGGCCGGTGCGGTGCCCCCGCCGCGAGCAGGGCGGCGACGTCCGGCTCGCACGCGAGCTGCACGTCGGCGTAGCCGCCCAGCACGTCGTGCCAGCGCTCGAGGCTGCGCTCGTCGGCGACCACCTCGCGCAGCCGTCGCCCCGCGTCGTCGGCCAGCATCCAGCCGGTGGTCGGGTCTGCGGCCAGCAGCGGCGGCACCCGGTCGGGCCGTCGCGCGGCGACGACCGCGTGGACCCCCGCCTCGTGGCGCAGGTCGTCGGCCGGGGCCTTGAACCACACCGGCCCGTCGGCGGTCGGCACCCGCAACACCGTGCCCCAGGGACGCACGTGGGGCTGCTCGACGCCGCCGGTGCGGGGCCGGCCGACCTCGGCGAGGCGGTCGTCGGTCCAGGCGAGCGCACCGGCCAGCCAGGCGGGGTCGGTCCAGCGCTCGCTCATGACAGCCCAGGCTGACGGCGTACGGGCTGCGCCCGCAACCGGGATTCAGCAGTTGTCGCGCGGGTCGACGCGGAAGGTGCCGACCAGGCGGCGGTGGTCGGAGTTGCTGCGCTCGGCGACCTCGGCCGACACCGGCTCGGCCCGCGCGAAGTAGAGGTAGTCGATCCGCCGGCCGCCGATGCGGCTGGTGTCGCCCACGCCCTTGCCCACGTAGCGCCACAGGTCGCCCAGGTGCTCGCGCAGCACGACGGAGGGGTTGCGGTAGGGCTTCACGTTGAGGTCGCCGCCGAGGATCGTCGTGCAGCTCGGCCGGCCGATGAGGGTGCGCACCCGGCGGGCCTGGGCCAGGGTGCCGACGTCGGGGTTGAGGTGGGTCGTCCACACGTCGAGCTGGAGGTCGCCGTCGGTGACCACGACGTTCATCAGACCGCGCTTCTCGGTGCCCTCGGGCGTCGGCAGCCGGTAGCGGCGCACGTAGGTGATGTCGAAGCGGGTCAGCACGGCGTTGCCGCGCAGGCCGCGGCTGACGGCTCCGTTGGGGTCGTAGGCGAAGTTCATCCCCAGCTTCTCGGCCAGGTAGCGCGGCTGGAGGCGCCCGCCCTGGCTGCGGCGGTCGTCGACCTCGTTGAGGAGCACGATGTCGGCGTCGGTGGCCCGGATGTCGTCGACGACCCCGTTGATCCCCGCGTCCGCGAACTGGATGTTGTACTGCAGCACCCGCAGGGTCACCGGCGGTCCGCTCCGCTGCAGCCGCTCGGGCCGCGGGGGACCGGTCCTGGCCGGGCGCGTGGCACCGGCCTCGGAGTCGCTGGTCGGGGTGACGTCGCTGGTGCAGGCGGTGGTGAGTCCGACCGTCAGGGAGAGGACGACGGCGGCGGTGCGGGCCCGGAGCATGGGTGCTTCCTACCCCAGGCTCTGCCCCTCATGCCGGTCGGCAGAGGTCAGCAGGGTCAGCAGGGTCAGCAGGAGTCGGCCCGCTCCAGGCGCAGTACCCCGACGACGCCGCGGTGGTCGCTGTGCCGCCGTGGCGTCACCCACGCTCGCAGCGGGGTGGCCCGGTCGTGGAAGAGGTAGTCGATGCGTTTCGTGCCGTGGAAGTTGGTCTCGCCCGGCCCGCGGCCGACGTCGTCCCACAGGTCGCGCAGGTGGGTGGTCACGGCCCGGCGGATCGGGGTGTCCGGCCGGGCGTTGAGGTCGCCGCCCAGCAGCGTCGCGCACGACAGGATGCCGACCCGCTCGCGCACGCCCTGCGCCTGGCGCAGCCGGCCCACCCCGGGGTTGAGGTGGGTCGTCCACACGTCGAAGCGCACCGCCGCGGGCCCGGGCGTCGCGAGCCGGACCCGCATCAGCCCCCGCGGCCGGCTGCCCTCGGGCACGTGGAGGTCGAAGCGGTCGACGTCGCCGATCGGGTAGCGGCTCAGCACGGCGTTGCCGCGACGCCCCCACGCGAAGGTGATGTTGGCGTCGTACGCCACGTGCATGCCGAGCCGGCGCGCGAACCACCGCGCCTGGTGGACGCCGCCGGGCCGGTCGTGGGTGTCGACCTCGTTGAGCAGCACCACGTCGGGGTCGGTGCGCTCGATGTCGCGCGCGAGCGGCTCGAGGCCACCGTGGCCGTAGTGCATGTTGTAGGTGAGGACGCGCACGTCCACGGAACCCGAAGCGGGGGTGGCAGCGGGGGTCGCGCGTCCGACGCGCTCGACCGGGAGCGCGGCGGTCGCCTCGACGGTCGTCGCGAGGGGGGCCAGGAGGGTGATCGCCGCGGTGGCGACCAGGAGCAGCACGGTGGTGAAGGTCCAGCGCGGGGCCGACATGTCCCAATTTCTAGGGACGCCGGGTGACAGGTCGGCCCCGTTCCGGTGTGCCACGCAACACGATCAGGTGTCGCGGCGTTGAAGATGCGTGGAGACGGTGGCCGAGCGGACGGAGCCCCAGCACGACCCCTTGACGACACGTGGGTCGAGGAGGTTGCCCTGGCAACCGTCACGAGACCCCCTCACCGCAGGATCGGGTCGAGTCGGGCTCGTCGGCTGCGGCCTGATGGTCTCGTGACGGCCGCGGGCGGCCTCCTCGACCAACGTGTGGTCACGTCAGGCGCCTCGAGCGCGGGCGGCTCCCATCCCGCGCGTCGGGGCGGTGACGCAATCGAGGTGCGCCGCCGGGTGCGCGTGCCGGACAATGACCGCTCGTGGGCCATGTGGACGTCAGCGGTGTCAGGTACGAGCTCCCCGACGGGCGGGTGCTGCTCGACGACGTGTCGTTCCGCGTCGGCGAGGGCGCCAAGGTCGCCCTGGTCGGGGCCAACGGGGCGGGCAAGACGACGCTGCTGCGCATCGTCACCGGTGATCTGGTGCCGCACGCCGGTGCGGTGACCCGCACCGGTGGCCTCGGGGTGATGCGCCAGGACGTCAAGGCCGGCCTCGGCGCCGACGGGCAGGAGCCCACGGTCGCCGACCTGCTGCTCAGCGTGAGCCCGCCGCGCGTCCGCGAGGCCGCCGCCAAGGTCGACGCCTGCGAGCTGCAGCTCATGGAGACCGACGACGAGAAGACCCAGATGAGGTACGCCGAGGCGCTGCACGACTACGGCGACGCCGGTGGCTACGACCTCGAGGTCACGTGGGACGTGTGCACGATCAAGGCGCTCGGCGTGCCCTACGACCGTGCCAAGTACCGCGAGCTCGCGACCCTGAGCGGCGGCGAGCAGAAGCGGCTGGTCCTGGAGTACCTCCTGGCCGGCCCCGACGAGGTGCTGCTGCTCGACGAGCCCGACAACTACCTCGACGTGCCGGGCAAGATCTGGCTCGAGGACAAGATCCGCTCCTCCGACAAGACGATCCTGTTCATCAGCCACGACCGCGAGCTGCTCGACAACACCGCGACCCGCGTCGTCACCGTCGAGCTCGGTGCGGGCGGCGGCGGCAACCTGGTGTGGACCCACGTCGGTGGCTTCACCAGCTACCACCAGGCCCGCAAGGACCGGTTCGAGCGGTTCGAGGAGATGCGTCGGCGCTGGGACGAGGAGCACGCCAAGATCAAGGCGCTGGTGCTGCGGCTCAAGATCAAGTCCGAGTACAACGACGGCATGTCGAGCCAGTACCGCGCGGCCCAGACCCGGCTGCGCAAGTTCGAGGAGGCCGGCCCGCCGACCGAGCAGCCGCGCGAGCAGCAGGTCTCGATGCGCCTGCAGGGTGGCCGCACCGGCAAGCGTGCGGTCGTGTGCACCGGCCTGGAGCTCACCGGGCTCATGAAGCCCTTCGACCTCGAGGTCTGGTACGGCGAGCGGGTCGCCGTCCTGGGGTCCAACGGCTCCGGCAAGTCCCACTTCCTGCGGCTGCTGGCCGC
>CALRVO020000375.1:0-4753 GCA_943371595.1 Sphingomonas paucimobilis | reverse complement strand
AGGGGGACAGCCACCGGGCTCGGGGACCGGTGGGGCGGGGGCCGGAGGCGCGGCAGGAGCGCGATCCGGCAAGCGTCAAGCGCGGCGTGGCGCGCAACGGACCGACCTGACCACACGTCGAGTCCGGCGCGACACGGCGTCGCCAGCTGCGGATCGGCGGTCCTGCCCCGCCGCAGTGCCCCCGGCCCACCACCACGGACCCCCACCGGGGCGCAGCCCCGAGCCCGCCGCAGGCGCCCCCCGCGCCGCAGGCGCGCACGACAACCGCAACCAAGGACCTACCGGGCCCCGCACCCGGAGGACCCTTCAGACCTCGCGCAGGACGACCACGCAGGGGCCCGACAGGGACAGGACCTGGCCGTCGTTGACGGCGGTGCCGGTCACGACGGTCGGGTCGGTGGACAGGACGACCTCGCCGGAGCGGGCCCAGTCGTTGGCAGGCAGGACGACGTCGACGGGGTGGGCGCCGGCGTGGAAGTAGAGGACGAAGGAGCGGTCGGACTCCTGCTCGCCGCGGGGGCCGGGGGAGCGCAGGGGGGTGCCGAGGACGAACATGCCGAGGGTGGTCAGCGTCTCGTCGTGCCAGTCCTCGGTGGTCATCTCGCGGCCGGCGGGGTGCAGCCAGGCGAGGTCCTTGGGGCCGTGGGTGATGGTCGGGCGGCCCTCGAACCAGTGGCGCTGACGCAGGGCGGGGTGCTCGCGACGCAGCCGCAGGGCGGCCTTGGTGACCTCGTAGACGTCGAGCCAGGCTTTGTCGCCGCGCCAGTCGAGCCAGGAGATCTCGTTGTCCTGGCAGTAGGCGTTGTTGTTGCCGCGCTGGGTGCGGCCGCGCTCGTCGCCCGCGGTGATCATCGGGACGCCGTTGGACAGGCACAGCGTGGCCATCAGGTTGGCCGCCGTACGCCGTCGGGCGGCGACGACCGCGGCGTCGTCCGTCTCGCCCTCGACACCGTGGTTGGACGATCGGTTGTGGTCGGTGCCGTCGCGGTCGTCCTCACCGTTGGCGGCGTTGTGCTTGCGGTCGTAGCTGACCAGGTCGCGCACGGTGAAGCCGTCGTGGGCGGTGACGAAGTTGACCGAGGCGTAGGGGGAGCGGCCGTCGTCGGCGTAGAGGTCGGAGGAGCCGGCCAGGCGGGTGGCGACCTCGCGGATGCCGGCGGTGTGGCCGCGCCAGTAGTCGCGCATGGTGTCGCGGTAGTGGTCGTTCCACTCGACCCAGGGCGGCGGGCAGCTGCCGACGTTGTAGCCGTCGGCGGTGGCGTCCCACGGCTCGGCGATCAGCTTGACGCCGCGCAGCACGGGGTCCTGGCCGACGGCGGTCATGAAGCGGGAGCGCATGTCGATCCGGCGGTCGGTGCGCGAGAGCGCGGAGAGCAGGTCGAAGCGGAACCCGTCGACGTGCATCTCCTCGGTCCAGTAGCGCAACGAGTCGAGGATGACCCTCAGGGCGAAGGGGTCGTCGGTGTCGACGGTGTTGCCGCAGCCGGTCGCGTCCCAGTAGTGGTCGTCGAGCCCGGCCACGCGCTCGGCGGGCCGACGGTAGAACGCGTGGTCGTCGAGGCCGCGGAAGGCCAGGGTGGGACCGTCGGGGCCGGCCTCGGCGGTGTGGTTGTAGACGACGTCGAGGTAGACCTCGATGCCCGCGGCGTGGAAGGCGCGGACCATCGCCTTGAACTCGGTCACCTGCCCGCCCCGGTCGCCGGCCGACGAGTACGCCGCGTGCGGGGCGAAGAAACCGATGCTGTTGTAGCCCCAGTAGTTGACCAGTCCGCGCGCGGACACCGCGGGCTCCGAGACGAAGTGGTGGACCGGGAGCAGCTCGACGGCCGTGACGCCGAGGTCGCGCAGGTAGTCGGTGACCGCCGGCTCCGCGAGCCCGGCGTAGGTGCCGCGCAGGTGCTCGGGGACCCGGTCGTGCAGCGCGGTCATGCCCTTGACGTGCAGCTCGTAGATCACCGTGTCGCGCCAGCGCTGGCGGCGCGGCCGCTCGCCGCGCCAGTCGAAGTCGTCGGGTCCGACGACGACGGCGACCGGCACGTGCCCCGCCGAGTCGAGGTCGTTGCGCAGCTCGGGCTGCTCGGGGTCGTGGGCGTAGACGGACTCGTGGGGCCCCAGCGTGCCGCTGATGGCGCGGGCGTAGGGGTCGAGCAGCAGCTGGGCCGGGTTGAAGCGCGACCCCGCGGCCGGCTCCCACGGACCGTCCACCCGGAAGCCGTAGCGCGTGCCGGGCGCCACGCCCGGCAGGGCGCCGTGCCAGGTGCCGAGGGTGCGCTCGGTCAGGGCGTGGCGGGTCTCGACCCCGTCGTCGTCGAACAGGCACACCCACGCCCGCGTCGCTCGCGGCGCGTGCACGGCGAAGTTGGTCGACTCCTCGCCCCAGGTCGCACCCAGCGGCTCGAGGCGCCCGGGCCACACGGGTGACCGCTCGCCGAGCTGGCTCCAGACTCCGGGGGACACCCGGGGAATGATAGGGAAGGGGCGGCCCGGCGTTGCCGAGCGACCGACGTGCGACCGACGTGCGACCGACGAGAGGAACAAGACGATGGGTGAGTTCGTACGGCTGGAGGTCGCCGACGGGGTCGGCACGATCCGGCTCGACCGGCCGAAGATGAACGCGATCAGCGTCCAGGTGCAGGCCGAGCTGCGCGAGGCGGCCGCCGAGGCGACCGAGCGCGACGACGTCCGGGCGGTCGTGGTCTACGGCGGCGAGCGGGTCTTCGCCGCCGGCAACGACGTCAAGGAGATGGCCGACCTGTCCTACACCGACATGGTCAAGATCTCGGCCTCGGTGCAGTCGGCCGTCACCGCCGTGGCCCGCATCCCCAAGCCCGTCGTCGCCGCCGTCACCGGCTACGCGCTCGGCGGCGGCTGCGAGCTCGCGCTCGCGGCCGACTACCGGATCGCGGCCGACGACGCGACGTTCGGGCAGCCCGAGGTGCTCCTCGGCATCATCCCCGGCGCCGGCGGCACCCAGCGCCTGACCCGCCTGGTCGGCCCGAGCAAGGCCAAGGACCTCATCTTCACCGGGCGCTTCGTCAAGGCCGACGAGGCCCTGGCCATCGGCCTGGCCGACCGGCTGGTCCCCGCCGCCGAGGTCTACGACGCTGCCGTGGCCTGGGCCGGCCAGTTCACGCAGGCCGCGGCGTACGCCCTGCGGGCGGCCAAGGAGAGCATCGACCGTGGCCTCGAGGTCGACCTCGACACCGGCCTCGAGATCGAGCGGATCCAGTTCGCCGCAGCGTTCGCCACTGCCGACCGGACCACCGGTATGCGATCGTTCCTCGAGAACGGTCCGGGCAAGGCACGATTCGAGGGGCGCTGAAGGCGAATGGCCGACGACACGACGACACACGAGGACGACACCACCACGACCACCGCCAAGCGGCGGCCGTGGCAGCGGGGCGCGACCACCTCCTCCAACGGGGCCGGCGGTTCGAGCGGGTCCACCCCCGACATCGCGCGGCTGCGCACGCTGCTGGCTCAGCTGCTCTGGGCGATCTGCGTGCTGTTCGCGGCGATCCTGGCGGTCGCGGTGCTCCTGATCGCGGTCGACGCCAACCCCGACAACGACCTGGTGCTGTGGGTGATCCACCGCGCCGACAACGTCGACCTCGGGTTCTTCGACCTCAACAACCCGGTCAAGGACTGGGACGTCTCCGAGACCAACCCCGCCCAGGACGTCAAGACCGCCCTGTTCAACTACGGCATCGCGGCCCTGATCTGGCTGGGGATCGGCAAGTTCCTCGAGAAGGTCGTCCGCGCCTGAGGACGTTGGATCGTTCCACACCACCGTGACGGCGTGATGTCGCGCACGTCACCCCTCGCACCAGCGAACGGGTGACCCACGAGACGTGACGCGGCGGTAACCTGCGCTTGTCTGGCTTCAGTCGCATCATCTGGGCGTCAGCTCGCGTTCTGCCCACCGAGTGCATCAGGAGGGGCCTCCGGGCCACACCACCATGAACATTGTCGTCTGTGTGAAGTACGTACCCGACGCCACCGCCGACCGGCGGTTCGAGTCGGACAACACCGTGGACCGCGTCGGCGTCGACGGGCTGCTCTCCGAGCTCGACGAGTACGCCGTCGAGCAGGCCCTGCAGATCAAGGAGAAGTCCGACGGCGACGTCACCGTGACCGCGCTCTGCGTGGGTCCCGAGAAGGCCGTCGACGCCGTGCGCAAGGCCCTGCAGATGGGCGCCGACCAGGGCGTCCACGTCACCGACGAGGCCATCGCCGGCTCCGACTACATCGCCACGTCGCTGGTGCTGGCCAAGGCCATCGAGAAGATCGGTGTGCCCGACCTGGTCATGTGCGGGATGGCGTCGACCGACGCCTCCGGCAGCGTCGTGCCGGCCATGCTGGCCGAGCGCCTCGACCTCCCGCAGGTCACCTTCGCCTCGGTCGTCGAGACCCAGGGCGACCAGGTGCGCGTCAAGCGTGACGGCGACATCGCCACCGAGGTCATCGGCGGCACGATGCCGCTGGTGCTGTCGGTGACCGACCAGACCGGCGAGGCGCGCTACCCGTCGTTCAAGGGCATCATGGCGGCCAAGAAGAAGCCGCTCGAGACCTACTCGCTGAGCGACCTCGGCGTCGACGCCGACCAGGTCGGCCTGTCGGTCGCGTGGAGCAGTGTCGAGGACACCACCGAGCGTCCCCCGCGCACCGCCGGCGAGATCGTCAAGGACGAGGACGGTTCGGGTGCCTCGGCGCTCACCGAGTTCCTCGTGTCCAAGAAGTTCATCTGAGCCGC
>CALRVO020000374.1:0-4764 GCA_943371595.1 Sphingomonas paucimobilis | reverse complement strand
GATCCGGCCGTAGAGGATCTCGGCGGCGGCGCCGAGGTCGCCCTCACGCTGGAGCCGCTCGGCCTCGCCGCGCAGCTGGTCGAGCTGGACGCGTAGCTCACCCTCGCCCTCGCGCGACGCCTTCTCGCGCTCCCAGCGGGCCTCGAGGGCGCGCAGCTCCTCCTGCTTGTCGGCGAGGTCGGCGCGCAGGACCGCGAGCCGCTCGACCGAGGCGGCGTCGTCCTCCTTGTCGAGGGCGAACTCCTCCATCTTGAGCCGGTCGACCTGACGGCGGAGCTGGTCGATCTCCTCCGGGCTGCTCTCGATCTCCATCTTGAGCCGCGAGCTGGCCTCGTCGACCAGGTCGATGGCCTTGTCGGGCAGCTGGCGCCCGGTGATGTAGCGGTCGGACAGGGTCGCGGCCGCGACGAGGGCGGCGTCGGTGATGCGGACCTTGTGGTGGGCCTCGTACTTCTCGCGGATGCCGCGCAGGATCTGGATGGTGTCCTCGACCGACGGCTCGCCGACGAAGACCTGCTGGAAGCGCCGCTCGAGGGCGGGGTCCTTCTCGATGCGCTCGCGGTACTCGTCGAGGGTGGTCGCGCCGATCATGTGCAGCTCGCCGCGCGCCAGCATCGGCTTGAGCATGTTGCCGGCGTCCATCGCGGAGTCGCCGCCGGCGCCCGCACCGACGACGGTGTGGAGCTCGTCGATGAAGGTGATGACCTGACCGCCGGCGTCCTTGATCTCCTCGAGGACGGCCTTGAGCCGCTCCTCGAACTCGCCGCGGTACTTCGCGCCGGCGACCATCGCGGCGAGGTCGAGGCTGAGCACGCGGCGACCCTTGAGCGAGTCGGGCACGTCACCGGCCACGACCCGCTGGGCCAGGCCCTCGACGACGGCGGTCTTGCCGACGCCGGGCTCGCCGATGAGCACGGGGTTGTTCTTCGTACGGCGCGACAGCACCTGCACGACGCGCCGGATCTCGGCGTCGCGGCCGATGACCGGGTCGAGCGCCCCCTCCTGGGCGGCGGCAGTGAGGTCGACCGAGTACTTCTCGAGCGCCTCGTAGGTCGACTCGGCGTCCTGGCTGGTGACCCGACGGTTGCCGCGGAAGGCGGTCAGGCCCTCGCGCAGGCCCTTCTCGTCGAGCCCCGCCTCGCGCAGGACCCGCTGGGCGCCCGACTCGGTGCCGGCCAGCGAGATCAGCAGGTGCTCGGTGGCGACGTAGTCGTCCTTGAGGCTCGCGGCCAGGTCGAGCGCCCCGGCGAGCACCCGGGTCAGCGCCGGCGAGGACGCCGGGGTCTTGACGGTGGCACCGCTCGCGCTCGGGAGCGCGGCCAGCGCCGCCTCGGCCGAGGCGCTCAACGCAGCGGCGTCGACCCCGGAGCGGGTGACCAGGGTGCGGGCGGCACCCTCCGGGTCACGCAGGAGGGCGACGAGCAGGTGGAGCGGCTCGATGGTGCTGTGACCGGACGTGGTCGCGGACAGCTGCGCGGCCTCGATGGCCTCGCGACTGCGGGTCGTGAACTTCTCGGCGCCGAACTGGGACATGGGGGCTGCTCTCCTCGGGTGGTGCGTCGTGTGCTGGGACAACATCACGAAAGTTGAGTCTGTTCCACTCAACTCTACGCGAGCCCCCCCGGACTAGACAGGCGGCCGGATCGCGCCGAACACGCGGCACGACGGCGCCCGTCGTCCTAGGTTGGGCCCCTGCAAGCACACACTGTCTGGGAGGGCGGCGTGGGGAGGGAAGCGCGGTGACAGTGATGTCGACCGCGGTCGGCGGGAGCATGCTCGCGCACGGACTGCACGAGGTGATGGTGCTGCTCGGCCTCTGGGGCCTGGCCGCGCTGCTGCTCCCGCACGCCCTGACGCACGCGCTGCGCCCGACGCCCCCGTCCGTGCCCGCCGACGACCACGAACGGCGGGTCGCCGACCTGCGGGCCGCGATGGCCTCCGGCTCCGTCGGCGTCGTCGCCCCGCCCGTGCGGGCCCGCACGGCCCGTGTCCGCAGCCAGGTGCCCGCCCTCTCGGTGCCGCTGGCGGTCGTCGCGTCGTCCGCTGCCGCCGGGATCCACGCCGCCGTCGCCCCCGCCCACCTGCGCGAGCAGGCGGTGGTCGGGGTCTTCCTCCTGGCCGCGGCGAGCGCCCAGGCCGTCTGGGCCGTCGCGACCCTACGACCCACCTCGCGCCTGCTGCGGACCGGCATCCTGCTGCACCTCGCCCTGGTCGCCGTCTGGCTGCTGTCCCGCACCGCCGCCCTCCCGTTCGGGCTCCAGGCCGAGCCGCACCCGGTCGGCCCCTGGGACCTGACCTGTGTCGCGTGGGAGGTCGTGGCCGTCGTCGCCTGCGCCAGGACCCTGCGCGACACCCGCCGCGACGACCTGCCCGTGCGCTGCCCGGGCTGGTTCGACTGGCACCCCTCGACCAGGTCGGCGGTCGGTCTCGCCGTGATCGCCCTGGTGCTCCTCACCCTGAGCGGGGCCCACGCATGAGCTGGCAGGTCGGGATGGTCGCCAACGCCTTCATCGCGGTGGCCTACCTGCTCATCTGCCTGGCGATCGTCGTGCCTCTGGCCCGCAGCCACCAGCTGCGGACCAACCCGCTCGGCGCCGCGACCGGCGCCATCTTCCTGACCTGCACCGTCCACCACGGCACCCACGCGGTCCACATGCTGCTGCCGAGCCTCCTCGACGGGGACGACCAGGGGCTCGCGATGCGCTCGGCCTGGGGCTGGCCCTTGGCCGTGTGGGACGTCGTCGGCGCCCTCGTCGCGGTCTACTACTGGACGCTGCGCCGCAACTACGGCTCCCTGACGGAGGGCGCCAAGCTGTTCGACGACCTGCGCCAGCGCGAGCAGCAGGCCCTCGAGCTCAACGACGCGGTCCTGCAGGGCATGGTCGTCTCCAAGCTGGCCCTCGACCTCGGCGACGTCGACAAGGCCAAGGCCACCCTCGGGGCGTCCATCGAGTCCGCGAGCCGCATCATCACCCACCTGCTCGGGAGCGAGCACTTCCGAGTCGAACTGGTGCGCGGCGAGGCCGCCGCCGTCGGTGCCGACCGCGAGGACGGGGCGTCGACGACGCCGGAGCGGTCCTCGGAGGAGACGTCATGAGCGCGGTCGCGACCAGCGTGCCGCTGCGGGTGGTGATCATCGACGACACCCCCGACCTGCGCGAGCTGCTGAGGATCGCCCTGACCCGAGGCGGATTCGACGTGGTCGGCGAGGCCGGCGACGGCGCCCAGGGCATCGACGTGGTCCGGCATCACCGACCCGACGTCATCCTGCTCGACCTCGCGATGCCCGTCATGGACGGCCTCGAGGCACTGCCGTCCATCCGGCGACTGTGCCCCACCGCCAAGATCGTGGTGCTCTCGGGCTTCGGCGCCCAGAAGATGTCGGCGCGCGCCGTCGCCGCGGGCGCCGACGGCTACGTCCAGAAGGGCGCTCCCCTCAACACGATCCTCGACTACGTGCGCGACATGTCGGCCGGTGGTCGCCGCGCGGCCCGCGGCCTGTCCGTCGTGCCTGTCAAGCCCCCCGCGGCCGACCCCCGCAGCGGCGACCTCGACCAGCCCGACCGACCGGGCACCCCGGTGGCCGGGCCGTCCGTGACCGCCGGCACGGCCGCCACCCCGGGCAGCGCCTCGGCCTGGGAGGCGCTGCGCCTGGCGCCGTACGGCGTGGTCGAGCTGGCCGACGAGCCGCTGTTCCGCCTCGTGCACGCCAACCCGGTGGCTGCCCGCCTCCTCGGCACCGACAAGGCCGGTACGCCGCTGGCCATGGTCGCGCCCGAGCTCGCCGCCCTGGTGTCCTACCACCGGCTCACGACCGACGCCTCGTTCGAGACCCAGGTCGAGGGCGGTCGGGTGCGGGTCGCGCTGCGACGCACGGGCTGGTCGATCGTGGTCTTCCTCGACTCGACCGCCGAGGCCGTCGGCCTGCTGCGCCGCGCCATCGCCACGACCGCCCACGAGGTCCGCGGCCCGGTCGCGGTCCTGTGCGGCGTCGCCGAGACCCTGGCCTGGGACGGCGACCAGATGACGCTCGACCAGACCCGCCGCCTGATGGAGTCGGTCGCCCGCCAGGCCCGGATCCTCGACCGGATCACCGCCGACCTGCTCACCGCGGCCCAGATCCAGCGCGGCACCCTGCGCATCGACTTCCAGGTCGTCGAGCCCCGCACCCTGATCCTCGGCGCCATCGAGGGCCGCTGGGACGTCGAGGTCGCCGTCGAGGACGAGCGCCCCGTCCGCGCCGACCCGCTGCGCCTGGAGCAGATGGTCACCAACCTGCTCAGCAACGCCCACAAGTACGGCGCCGCCCCCTACGTCGTCCGCGTCCGCGCCGACGGCGACCACGTCGCGATCGACGTCATCGACCACGGCGACGGCGTTGCCCCCGAGTTCATGGACGACCTCTTCCACGAGTTCGCCCGCGCCCACGACGCCGTCGCCACCGGCACCGGCCTGGGCCTCTACGTCGTCAAGACCCTCGCCCTGGCCCAGAACGGTTCGGTCAGCTACACCCCCGGCGTCGACGGCGGAGCCGTCTTCACCATCCGCCTCCTCGCCTGCTGAGGCCGCCGCCCGCGCCGAAGGCGCGCACGCCGACCCACCTGGCTAGGGTCATCGTCATGACCGTCGACTGGACGACGTACCGAGCCGTGCTCTTCGACCTCGACGGCGTGATCACGCCGACCGCCGAGGTCCACATGCGGGCGTGGTCGCAGATGTTCAACGAGTTCCTCTCGACGCGGGAGGGGCAGGAGCCCTACACCG
>CALRVO020000373.1:0-4772 GCA_943371595.1 Sphingomonas paucimobilis | reverse complement strand
CGACACGTCGCGACACTGCGCCGCACCCGGCAGGTCGAGCACCTGGGCCTGGCCGATCGCCCGGGCCTCGACCTCGGCCACACCCGCAGCGACCCGCGCCGCCAACGCGACCACCCGGGTGGTCGTCTCAGCGTCCAGAGACCACACCGTCACCTCGGCCAGACCAGAGAGATCCCCCAGCACCGTGCACAGCAACGCCTCGATCGGATGACCCGATCGAGGTGTCGCAGTGGTGTCGGTGGGTTCGGCCATGACCCCATCCCAGCACCGACCACCGACAGTTCAGGGTCGACTTTCCCGCTCAACCACAGGGGTTGTGGACAACCCACCGACCACCCTCGCCTGTGGACGACTCGTGGTCGATTCCACAGCCACGCGGGTGGGCAGCAGACGCTTCGGGGGTCTCGAGGCTCGGGCCTAGCGGCCCTCGCACCTCGACCACCGTGTGGGTCAGGCACCTCGACCTGCCCGCTCACGGTCCTGGAGCTGTCGCCCAACCTGGGGCCTCGGCCGCTTGGAGCACCTCCCGAGTCGCACCCTCGGGTACTGACCTCACTGCAGCCGACTGCCTTGGCGGCGTTCGGCCCGCACTCACGTCTGTGGTCTCGAGGCTCCTCGCTAGAGCTCGTCGCACCTCGACCACCGCGGACCTAGCGCTCGCACCTCGACCCGCGACGCGGGGCGTCAGGAGCCGACGGGCGGACCGACGAGCAGCGCGAGGCCGGTGAGGGCGGCGACGGCGGCGAGGCCGACGACGAGGCCGCGCACCGGGTTGCGCAGCAGCCACCCGACCGGACGGTCGACGGGCCGGTCAGGCGTGGCGGCGGTCAGCCGCCACGGGCCGAAGGCGCCGTTGCGCTCGGCGAGCAGGTCGAAGAGCACGGTGAAGAACGGCGGGATCGCAGCCAGCAGGCCGAGCGTCGTACGCCGCAGCGTCCAGCGCTGGTCGACCGCGACGACGACCGTGGTGACGCAGTAGGCGACGAAGACGACGCCGTGGAGCATGCCGCCGACGCGGACACCGAGCTCGGTGGTCTCGGTGACGTACTTGAGGAACATGCCGCCCAGCAGCAGCGCCCAGGTGATCGCCTCGGCGACCGCGACCCGACGGAAGAGCGTCTGCGGAGCCATCAGGCGAAGGTCTCCGCGGCCAGCAAGGTGAAGAAGCCCAGGCCGTCGGTGCCGGCACCGGTGAGGTCCTCGACGGCGTGCTCGGGGTGGGGCATCAGGCCGACGACGTTGCCGCGCTCGTTGGTGATGCCGGCGATGGCGCGCAGCGAGCCGTTGGGGTTGTCGCCGAGGTAGCGCGCGACCACCTGACCCTCGCCCTCGAGCCGGTCGAGGGTCTCGTTGTCGGCGACGAAGCCGCCCTCGCCGTTCTTGAGCACGATCGTCACCTCCTGGCCCTCGGTGTAGGCGGAGGTCCACGGGGTCGAGACGTTCTCGATGCGCAGCAGCTGGTCGCGGCAGACGAACTTGCGGTGGTCGTTGCGGATGAGCGCCCCCGGCAGCAGGTGCGACTCGCACAGCACCTGGAAGCCGTTGCAGATGCCGAGGACCGGCATCCCCTTGCCCGCGGCCTCGATGACCTCGGTCATCACCGGTGAGAAGCGCGAGATCGCCCCGCAGCGCAGGTAGTCGCCGTAGGAGAAGCCGCCGGGCAGCACGACCGCGTCGACGCCCTGGAGGTCGTGGTCGCCGTGCCAGAGCGCGACGGCCTCGTGGCCGCCGATGCGCACCGCGCGCTGGGCGTCGACGTCGTCGAGCGACCCCGGGAAGGTGACGACGCCGACCTTCACGAGAGGACGTCCGGGGTGTCGGCGACGGCCTCGTCGACGTGGACGGTGAAGTTCTCGATGACCGGGTTGGACAGCAGCGTCTCGGCCATCTCGTGCACCCGCGCGAGCACCTCGTCGGTGACCTCGCCGGCCACCTCGAGCTCGAAGCGCTTGCCCTGGCGGACGTCGGTCACGCCGTCGAACCCCAGCCGGGGCAGGGCGCCGAGCACCGCCTTCCCCTGGGGATCGAGGATCTCGGGCTTGGGCATCACGTCAACGACGACCTTGGGCACGGCCCGATCCTATTGGTCGTCGGGCTCGTCGGCGTGGTCGGGCTCGGCTGACGCCGCGCTCCCGTACGCCGCGAGGCCGGTCTCGTCGTCCGGGCCGGCCTGCACGGCCATCGCCAGGACCGCGGCGGACGCGGTCAGCCCGGCGGTCACGAACACCCGTCGTCGTCTCCCCTGCTCGCTCATGACGACGAGGATGCCGGGCCGACCTGAGAGGACCCCGTGGAACCGGGACGCCGAGCAGGGCACACTGGGGAGATGAGCATGAACTCCCCCCTCAGCGGCCAGGGCCGCCCCGGCACGAACCCGATGCGTCTGGAGTTCCCGCAGTCCCTCGCCGTCTACGACGACTACGCCCAGGCCCAGAAGACGGTCGACTTCCTCTCCGACGAGCACTTCCCCGTCGAGAACTGCATGATCGTCGGCACCGACCTCAAGCGGATCGAGCGGATCACCGGTCGGCTGACGACCGGTCGGGTCGCCCTGGCCGGGGCGGCGTCGGGTGCGTGGTTCGGGTTGTTCATCGGCGTGATCTTCACGATCTTCACCAACGAGGACGTCGTGGCCACGATCGTGTCGTCAATGCTGTTCGGCGCGGTGTTCTTCCTCATCTGGTCGCTGCTGGGCTACGCGATGACCCGGGGCCAGCGTGACTTCCAGTCGGTGACCGCGGTCGTCGCGACGCGCTACGAGGTGCTCGTCGAGCACAAGGTCGCCGGGCAGGCGCGCGAGCTGCTCGCCAAGCTGCCGGGCGCGCTGCCCAACCCGTTCAGCTAGGAGGCTAGAGCCCGACCGGGTCGGAGCAGAACAGGGTCTGCAGCTCGGTGCTGCCGTGGTAGCCGATGACGCCGTCGTCGGTGCGGTCGACCAGCCGCGGGTCGTAGGGCGGCACCAGCACCCCGAGGCAGAACTGGACCGACGTCGGGTCGCCGACCGGGCCCTCCCCCGGCGCGTGACGGCCGTCGTACGGCGTGGCCTCGACGATCGGCAGCGGCACCTCGAGGCTCCCGTCGAGCGTGGCGCCGGGGGCGACCTGGGTCATCCCGACCGGGATCTCCTGCGCGGCGTCAGGGGCGTCGACCGGGCGCTCGAAGAGGCGCTGGGAGACCTGGACGACACCGTCGCCCACCCCGACGGCGTACCAGGCCTCGGGGCTGGGTCGCGTGGACGCGCCCACCCTTGCCGTGGGGCGGTCGACGACCAGGACGGCCTCGTCGGACTCGTTGGTCCACTCGTAGCGGACCGACACCGCGGTGTCGGACGGCGCGACGTCGACGTCGACGTCGAAGGTGGCCTCGACGGTGTCGGTCGTCCCCTGGCCGACGGGCCCGGACCCCGTACCCGGGTCGCCGCCCTCGCCGCCCTCGCCGCCGTCGCCCGCGCTGCCGCAGCCCGCCAGCGCGAGCGCCGCGACGAGCGCGCAGGTGCCCCACCCGGCCCGGGTCGGCCGGTCAGCCGCGGTAGTGGTCACGGCGGGGCAGTCCCATCTCGTCGCGCAGGCCGTTCTCGGTGTAGTCGAACGGGTGGTCGGGGTCGATGATCTCGGGCGTGCTGTCGTCGTCGTCGTGGTCGATCGGCAGCCCGGCGGCCTGCCGCTCGGCCTCGCGCACGTCGTCGCGCCCGGGGATCGGCGAGTCCTGCGGGTCGTCGCCGTCGTACGAGTCACCGCGGTAGGTCTCGTTGACGTAGTCGTAGACGTGCCCGAGCTCGTGGTAGAGCACCACGGCCGGCGGCGCGCCCTGGACGGAGTCGACGCGACGGGAGTACTCGACGTCGGCGCTGCCGTCGCCGTTCTCGCTGGCGAAGCTGTTGTCGTTGCCGGGGTACTCGCGGATCGTCAGGCCGTCCTTGCCGAACCCGAGGAAGCCGGAGTCGTCGTAGTTGCGCTCCAGGTTGTCGAGCATCAGCTGGCCGCGGGGCGAGGAGGCGAGCATCTGCAGGTCGGCCTCGACCCGCGCCCGGAACTCGTCGCTGCCCTCGATGTTGATGTAGTCGGGGAACCCGTCGATCTCGATGGTGACGCGGCGCTCGGTGTCGGAGGTGTCGCCGGACTCCTGGTTGACGGTGTCGTCGCCGGTGCCGCCGTAGGTCGTGTCGGCACCGCGGCCGGCGTAGCCGACGTCGTCACCGCTGCCGCCGTGGAGGGTGTCGTCGTCGTCACCGCCGGAGAGGATGTCGTCGCCGTCGCCGCCCACGAGCAGGTCGTCGCCGGTGCCGCCCTCGTGGTAGTCCTGCCCCTCGCCTCCCGCGAGGGTGTCGTCGCCGCCGAGACCGTAGAGGGTGTCGTCGCCCTGGCCGCCGCTGACCACGTCGTCGCCGGCCTGGCCGTCGGCGTAGTCGCGGCCCTCGCCCCCGGAGAGGCGGTCGTCGCCGTCGCCGCCGTCGACCTCGTCGTCGCCACCGAGGCCGTAGAGGCGGTCGTCGCCGGCGCTGCCCTCGAGGCTGTCGTCGCCGTCGCCGCCCAGCACGGTGAAGTCGAAGCGGCCGCCCTCGGGGACCGTCACGGTGTCGTTGCCCGACCCGACCCTGATCACCACCGGGGCGTCGGCGGGGATGCGGTAGACCTGCCCGTTGACGGTGACGACCTGGTCACCGGTCTCCTTGTCGTACTCGATCGAGACCTCGTCGTCGCCGGCACCGGTGTTGAAGACGTAGCCGTCACCGACCCGGATCACCCCGACGCCGTCGGCGTCGACCGGCAGGT
>CALRVO020000372.1:0-4778 GCA_943371595.1 Sphingomonas paucimobilis | reverse complement strand
GGCGTACCTCAGTGGCGAGCGGGCCGAGCTCGAGATCACCCGCCTGGTCCCCGACATCGACGACGACGACGTCGACGAGGCCGTCAGCACGTTCGCCGAGCCGGCGCTGTCGGGCCCGGTGACGCTGCGCGTCGGCTCGGCCAGGGTGGTCCTGGACCCCGACGACTTCGCCACCGCACTGACCCTCGAGGCCCGCGACGGTGCGCTGGTGCCCGGGGTCGACGCCGAGCGGCTGGGGTCGTTGGTCGGGTCCGCCACCGCGGGCAAGGACGCCCCGGTCGACGCCCGCATCGAGCTCGTCGACGGCAGGCCCCGGGTGATCAAGGCCAAGCCAGGGGTGAGCATCGCCCCCGACGACCTGGCCGCCGCGTTCCTCGGCGCCGTCACCCGGCCCGAGGGCGAGCGCACCGCCGAGGTGACGGGCACGGTCGACCAGCCCGACTTCACCACCCAGGACGCGCGCGCGCTCGGCGTCCGCGAGAGGGTCTCGTCGTTCACGACCTACTTCCCGAACGCCGAGTACCGCAACACCAACATCGGCCGGGCCGCCGAGATCGTCGACGGCACCCTGCTCAAGCCGGGCGACGTCTTCTCGCTCAACGACATCGTGGGGGAGCGGACCCGCGAGAACGGCTTCACCGAGGGCACGATCATCAGCGACGGCATCTTCGTCACCGACCTCGGCGGGGGCGTCTCGCAGATGGCGACGACCACCTTCAACGCCATGTTCTACGCCGGCCTCGAGGACATCGAGCACAAGCCGCACTCGGTCTACATCGACCGCTACCCCGTGGGTCGTGAGGCCACCGTCGCCTTCGGCGCCGTCGACCTGCGCTTCCGCAACGACACCGAGCACGGGGTGCTGGTCACGACCCGGTTCACGCCCTCGACCCCCTCGTCGCAGGGCGTGCTGACGGTCAGCATGTGGTCGACCAAGGTCTGGGACGTCACCGAGGTGACGTCCGACCGCTACGCCTACGTCGCTCCTTCCACCCGCACCCTCGACACGGCCAACTGCGTCCCCAACACCGGCTACCCGGGGTTCCAGGTCGACGTCACCCGGGTCTTCCGGCGGCCGGGGTCCGACGAGGTCGTCAAGCGGGAGAAGTTCCACACCGACTACATCGCCTCCGACACGGTGATCTGCCGGCCGGTCGGGTCGCTGTCGGAGCCCGCTCCGCGTCGGCCCTGAGGGTCTCGGTCAGCCGACCGTCACCCCCACGTCGGTCGAGGAGGTTGCGCTGGCAACCGTCACGAGACCACCCGACCGCACCGGCATGCCTTCTCCAACCCGGGTCTCGTGTGGTCCGCGTCGCCCGCGCCCGGGCCGGACCCCCGCGGGGCCTGGTGCGGGTTTGGGAGTGCAGGCGCGGCTGGTGTGGTCTCGTGACGGTCGCGGGCGACCTCCTCGACCACCGTGGGGTGCGGTCGCGGGCGACCTGCTCGACCACCGTGGGGGTGACCTCCTCGACCACCGTGTGGCGGTCTCCTCGACCCATGGGGCACAGGTCACTAAGGTCCCGTGACATGCGCCACACGCTCGCCGCCCTGCTCGTCTCGGTCCTGCTCGCGGCGGGGCTCACCGCGACGGCCGCTCCCGCCCCCGCGGCGCCGGCTCTCGCGAGCGGGGTGCCGACGCTGCCGACCTCGCCCTTCGGCGACCCGCCCGGGGCCAACGACTGGACGTGCCGGCCGACGGCGGCCCGGCCGACGCCGGTGATCCTGGTGCACGGCACCGCCGGCGACCGGACCAACCTGCTGCAGCGGCTCTCCGCCGGCATCAAGGCCAAGGGCTTCTGCGTCTACTCCCTCGACTACGGCAACCGTGGGCTCGAGGACATCCCGACCTCGGCCGGGCAGCTCAAGGCCTTCACCGAGCGGGTGCTCCGCTCGACCGGGGCGAGCAAGGTGTCGATGGTCGGCCACTCGCAGGGCGGGATGATGCCGCGCTACTACATCAAGTTCCTCGGCGGTGGCCGCGTCGTCGACGACCTGGTCGGCCTGTCGCCGTCCAACCACGGCACCCTGATCACCGCCGGGAGCAACGCCTTCACCCGGCTCGTGGGCTACGCGTGCGTGGCCTGCGTCCAGCAGGGCGCCGGCTCGGCCTTCCTGCGCAACCTCAACGCCGGCGACGAGACGCCCGGGTCGGTGAGCTACACCCAGGTCACCACGCGCTACGACGAGGTCGTCATCCCGCACACCTCCGGCTACCTCGCCGCCGGTCCGCGCACGACCAACATCACGCTGCAGGCCAAGTGCCCGCTCGAGCTGGCCGAGCACCTCTTCATCCCGCTCGCCACGCCGTCGCTGTCGATCACGCTCGACGCGCTCACCCACACCGGTCCGGCCCGGGCGTCCTTCCAGCCCCGCTGCTTCTAGAGGATCCCCACCCGGGAGGGCCCGCCCCGCACCAGCAGCCCGGGCAGGTCGACGGCCCTCGGCGCACCCGACGGACCACGCGCGTAGCCTCCGCTTGTGCTCGTCCACGTCCGGCTCACCGTCCCTGCCGACCTCGCCGACGACGTACGGCGCCTCGTGGTCGAGCACGACCACACCACCAACGTCACCGTGCAGGCCGGCGCGGCCCTCAAGCCCGCGGGCGACCTCGTCGAGGCCGACGTCGCACGCGAGTCGGCGGCCCAGCTGGTGCGCGACCTGCAGCGGCTCGGGCTCGACGAGGGCGGCGGCATCGTGCTCACCACGCCGACCGGGACCCCGTTCCGCGCCGCGCGCGTGCTCGAGGCGAGCGCCCCGGGTCACCCCGACGACGCCGTCATCTGGGACTCCGTCGAGGCCACGGCGTACGCCGGTGCGACGCCGACGCTCAGCTACCACGTGTTCCTGGTGATCGCGGTCGCCCTGGCGGCGGTCGCCGTCATCACCGACTCCAGCGTGCTCGTCGTGGGAGCGATGGTGGTCGGGCCCGAGTTCAGCGCGATCGCCGCGCTTTGCGTCGGCCTCGTGCTCGGCCGGCCACGGCTGGTCACGCGCAGCGCGATGCTGCTCGTGCTCGGCTTCGTGCTGGCGATCGCCGTGGTCACCGTCCTGGCCCTGCTCGCCCGCGGCACCGGTCTGCTCGAGGCCGCCGACATCACGCGACCGCGGCCCGGCACCGGCTTCATCTGGCACCCGGACCGGTGGTCGTTCGTCGTCGCCGTCCTGGCCGGGGCGGCCGGAGCCCTGGCCCTGGCCATCGAGCGGTCGACGATCATGGTGGGGGTGTTCATCAGCGTCACGACCGTCCCCGCGGCCGGCAACCTCGCCCTCGGCCTGGCGGTGGGGGACGCCGGTGAGATCGGCGGGTCCGCCGGCCAGCTCGGGCTCAACGTCGTCGGGATGGTCACCGCGGGCGTGCTGGTCCTGCTGCTCATCCGTACGGCGTGGCCGTGGCTCGCGCTCCGCGCCGAGCGCATCTTCGGCACCGCGGGGCCGGCATGAGCAACGAACCCGACGCCGCGAAGGGCAGCGAGTCGCTGGTCACCGTCGTGGTCGCGCTCGTCGCCAACGGGCTCCTCGCCCTGGCCAAGTCGGCCGCCGCGCTGCTGACCGGCTCCGCAGCCATGGTGGCCGAGGCCGCCCACTCCTGGGCCGACACCGGCAACGAGGTGTTCCTGCTCGTCGCCGAGCGCCGCGGCCAGCGCCCCCGCGACGCCGAGCACCCCCGCGGCTACGGCCGCGCGACCTACACCTGGTCCCTGGTCGCCGCGTTCGGCCTCTTCTCGGCCGGTGCGGTCGTCTCGCTGTGGCACGGCCTCACCGAGCTCACCGCCGAGCGCACCGACGAGAGCTTCACGATCAACTACGTCGTGCTCGCGATCGCGTTCGTGCTCGAGGGGACCTCGTTCCTGCAGGCGAGCCGCCAGGTGCGCGGCGCGGCCGGCCGCTTCGGGCTGCACCCGCTGCGCTACGTCTCGCGCACCTCCGACCCGACCCTGCGCGCGGTCTTCTTCGAGGACCTCTCGGCCCTCGTCGGCATCCTGCTGGCCGCGGTGGGCATCGGCCTGCACCAGCTCACCGGCGACCCGGTGTGGGACGCGCTGGCCTCGATCGCCATCGGGCTGCTGCTCGGTGTGGTCGCGGTCTTCCTGATGCGGCGCAACATGGAGTACCTCGTCGGCGAGGGCACCAGCCCCGCCCTGCGCGACCGGGTGCTCGGCCTGCTGCTCGACCACGACGAGGTGCAGCGGGTGACCTACCTCCACCTCGAGTACGTCGGCCCGCAGCGGATGTTCGTGGTCGCCGCCGTCGACCTGGTCGGCGACGACACCGAGGACCACCTCGCGGTGCGTCTTCGCCGCGTCGAGACCGACATCGAGACCGACGACCTGGTCGAGGACGCCGTGCTCACCCTGTCGCAGCCCGACGACGGCGACCTCGTGCCCAGCGTGCCGGGGGTCGTGGGCCAGCCCGACCGCTGACCCGCCTGCTGACCCGACCGCTGAGCGTCCCGGCGCAGGGTCACCGGAGGTCGGCGGGCACCAGGTAGCGGTAGCGGTGGTGGGTGCGGAAGCCGAGCCGCGCGTAGAGCGCGAGCGCCGGCTCGTTGTCGGCGAGGACCTGGAGGTAGGCCGTGGTCGCGCCGCGCTCGGCACCCCAGCCGACCAGCGCGCCCATCACCTGCAGTGCGAGCCCCCGGCGGCGGTGCGCCGGGTCGACCTCGAGCGAGCGGAAGCCGACCCAGTCGTCGGCGTACGCCGCCACGCCGCCGGCCACGCCGCCGGCGTCCGCGGACACCACGTCGCCCGTCGCGTCGCCCGCCCGGTCGAGCACGACCG
>CALRVO020000371.1:0-4778 GCA_943371595.1 Sphingomonas paucimobilis | reverse complement strand
GCTGGCCACCGCGAAGTCCAAGGTCTCGCCCCGGGGCGTGCAGCGCCTGGTGAGCGACCCCCAGCGGGTCACCGGGTACGGCGCCGTGGGTCTCACCTGGCAGCACGGCGACGTGGTGCCCGACGAGGACATCACGGTCAAGGTCCGGTTGAAGGACGCCGGGCGCTGGTCGGGCTGGACCCGGATGGACTACCACGACGACCACGGTCCCGACCCCGACACCGCCGAGGGCCGCAACGCCCGCCCCGGCACCGACGAGCTCCTCGTGGGCGACGTCGACGAGGTGCAGGTCAAGGTCGTGACCACCCGGGCCGCGCCGGCGGACATGAAGCTCGCCGTCATCGACCCGGGCGTCGCGACCACCTCGGCCAAGCAGCTGCCCGCGATCGACACCGCCGAGCTCGCCTCCGACCGTGACGCGGTCCCGGCGGCCGCCCCGGTCCAGCCGACCTCGGACGGCGACGTCCAGCTCGCGGCCGCGGCGTACACGCCCAAGCCGGTGATCTACTCCCGCGCGCAGTGGGGCGCCGACGAGCGGCTGCGCGACAAGGGCTCGCTGCACTACTTCGAGGTGCACGCCGGTTTCGTGCACCACACGGTCAACGCCAACAACTACCGCCCCGAGGACGTCCCGGCGATCCTGCGCGGCATCTACGCCTACCACACCAAGTCGCGCGGCTGGTCCGACGTCGGCTACAACTACCTCGTCGACAAGTTCGGCCGGATCTGGGAGGGGCGCGCCGGCGGTGTCGACCGTCCCGTGGTCGGCGCCCACACCCTGGGCTACAACGACGACTCGTTCGCGATGTCGGCCATCGGCAACTTCGAGGAGGTCAAGCCCTCCAACGCCATGATCGAGGCCTACGGCGCGCTCTTCGGGTGGAAGCTCTCGCTGCACGGCGTCGACGCCGCCTCGACCAGGCAGTTCGTCACCTCGCGCAACTTCCAGGCCATCAACGGCCACCGCGACGCCGCGTCGACCGCCTGCCCCGGCAAGTACCTGTACGCCAGGATCCCGCAGATCCGCACCCTGGCCAAGCAGGCCCAGGTGACGTTCTCCGGCCGGCAGCTGGAGTCCAACCTGGCCGGGGTCGACCAGCCCGACCTCATCGTGCGACGCAAGTCCGACGGCCAGGGCTTCGTGATCCCGCTGCGCAAGACCGCCACGGGCGCCTACCGGCGCGGCGAGCCGCGGGCGACGGGCATCGACCTGTCCACCCAGAACCGGATCCTCAACGCCGGCGACTGGGACCGCGACGGCACCTCCGACCTCATCAGCCGGCGGTCCTCGGACGGCACCCTCTACTTCCGGCCCGGCCTGGGCAACGGGAAGTTCGGACCCGCCGTCGAGCTGGCCCGCGGGTTCGCCAAGGTCGGCCTGCTCGCGGCGGTCGGCGACATGACCGGCGACGGCTGGCCCGACCTGATGGGGCAGCCGGCCGGCGGCGACATGCGTATCTACCCGGGGCGCGGCACCAAGGGCCTCGCCGCCAGCTACGTGGCCTTCAGCACCATCAGTGCCTCGCAGCACGTCCCCGTCGGGCTGTGGGACGGCGACGGTGCGCCCGACAGCCTGTTCCGCAGCGGTTCCCGTCTCAAGCTCTACCCGGGCAACGGGCCCGGCGGGCTCACCGGCGGGCGCACGCTGAGCCTCGACGTGTCGGCGTACGACCAGATCATCGGGGTCAGCGACATGGACCTCACCGGTCACCCCGACCTGCTGGCGCGGGTGAAGGCCACCGGGCGGCTCGTGATGATCCCGGGGTCGGCGACCGGCTTCGGCAAGCCGGTCACCGTCGGTGGGGGCTACCAGTACTTCGACCTCTTCGGCTGATCGGAGCCGATGATGAGGTCCGGCTGCTCAGGCAGGGAAGCGGGCGGTAGCGCGCTCGGCGACGTAGGTCGCCTCGAGACGCTCCCGCGCGGCCCGGGTGACCAGGACCAGCGAGCCCCTGCGTAGCAGCGGCTCGGTGAAGGAGGCGATCCCCGGTGGGGAAGCCGGGTTCGCCTCCGACAGGAGGCGGCCGCCGTCGGTGACGAGAGTCCCGGCGGCGGCTGCCGACCAGAGCGCGTCCTGCGTGACGGGGGAGCCGCCGAGGTCGTGGGCCGGGTCGTCCCCGGTCGGCGGGTCCCACGCGGTGAACGCGTCGGGCTGCGACCAGATCTCGACGCCCACGTCGTGCACGCCCGGGGGCACCCCCTCGGCGAAGCGGACCCCCATCGGCGTCAGGGCGCACGCCAGCACCACGAGGTCGTCGCTGCGCGCGGCCCAGTGGTCGAGGCTGTCGGGGCCGCAGACGACCGCGTCGGGCACGTCCGACTCCGTCACGACCAGGCCGGCGGTCCACGCCGCGCCCAGGAAGACGGGGCCGAGCCAGTGCGCGGGCAGGTCGACCCGCAGCGTCTGGCCCTTCTCGAGGTCGAGCTCGTCGACGAGCAGCGAGGCGGCCTTGGCCACCCAGTTGGCGTACGTCGTCACCGACAGCTCCACCCGCTCACCGGTGCGGTCGTCGTAGAACGTCACCAGCGGTCGGCCCGCGTCGGCGCGCAGGAGGTCGGTGAGGACGGCGGCGAAAGTGGTCACGCGCCAGTGTCTCCAACACTCCTCGCGGACGCCGCATGCGCACTGACTACGCTCCCGACATGAGTGCGCCCATCCCTGTCCCGGAACCGATCGACGGCTTCTGGGCGGTGGTGCCGGCCGGTGGCGCGGGCACCCGGCTCTGGCCGCTGTCGCGGTCGTCGTCGCCCAAGTTCCTGCGTGACCTCACCGGCACCGGTCGATCGCTGCTCCAGGACACCCACGACCGCCTGGTGCCGCTGGTCGAGGACCGTTTCCTCGTGGTCACCGGACGGCCCCACCGCGACGCGGTCGCCGCGCAGCTGCCCGACGTCGACGCCGCCGCGATCGTGGCCGAGCCGTCGGCGCGCGACTCGATGGCCGCGATCGGCCTGGCGGCCGCGATGCTCGAACGGCGCGACCCCGAGGCCGTCATGGGTTCCTTCGCCGCCGACCACGTGATCGCCGACCCGGCCGGTTTCGGTGACTGCGTCCGCACGGCGGTGGCGGCCGCACGCGAGGGCTGGCTGGTGACCATCGGGATCGACCCGACGTTCGCCTCGTCGGCCTTCGGCTACATCCACCTCGGTGACGACCTCGAGGGCCACCCGGGCGCCCGCGCCGTCGTCGAGTTCGTGGAGAAGCCGTCGGTCGACGTCGCCGAGGGCTACCTCGCCACCGGCCGCTACCGCTGGAACGCCGGCATGTTCGTCGTGCGGCCCACCGTCCTGCTCGACCTGCTCGCCGAGGGCGACCCGGACTTCGCCGCGGCGCTGCGCGCGATCGCCGCCGCCCCGCACACCCTGGAGGAGGCGTGGGAGGCGCTGCCGCGGATCGCGCTCGACCACGCGGTCGCCGAGCCCGCGGCCGCGGGCGGTCGGGTGGTCGTCGTGCCGGCGTCCTTCGGGTGGGACGACATCGGTGACTTCGACTCGCTCGCCACGCTGCTCGACGACCCCGACCGGGCGGCGATGACCGTGCTGGGCGACGACACGCTCGTGCACACCTCGGCGGCCACCGGCCTGGTCGTGCCGGCCGCGGGCAAGGTCGTGGCGGTCATCGGCCTCGACGACGTCGTCGTGGTCGACACGCCCGACGCGCTCCTGGTCACCACCCGGGCCCGCGCCCAGGACGTCAAGGCGATCGTGGCGGCGCTCAAGGAGGCAGGGTTGGGCGGCCTCACCTGACGTACGCCGGGCTGGCCGGCGTACGTCGCAGGTGTGGGACTACGGGACCGCAGCCTCGGGGGCGTCGGTGTAGGGGTACTTGTCGGTGAAGGCCACCAGGGCCTCGCCGGACACGTCGGAGCAGTACTGCCAGACGCCGGTGGACTTCGTGGTGTCGCCCTTCCAGTGGGTGAAGGCGACGTGCTGGCCGTCGGGGAACTTCTTGCCGTCCTCGTCCTCGTCGGTCCAGGGAGCGGCGATGAACTTGTTGCGGAAGTTCTGGTTGTCGCCCGACTCCTTGAACTTGCGGGCGATGGCCTTGACCTGGGCGAGCTTGGTCGCGCTGTCGGCGATGGTCTCGTCGTACCACATGATCGTGTAGCCGTGCTCGAGGTTGTGCACCAGCGCCTCGAGCTCGGGGCGGTCGCTGGCGTCGTAGAACTTCTCGCGGAACGTCGCCGGGGCGATGCCCAGCACGTTCCAGTGAGCACCGAACGCCGGGGGAGCGGTGTCGTAGGTGACCTGCTGGGTCTGGTCGACGTGGGTGCCGACGTCCTCGCCGACCTTCTCGATGGGCTTCTGGCACACCGAGGCCGACGCGCCGATCTCGTTGATCGGGGTGTCGGAGTAGGCGGCCTCCTTGAAGTTGCCGACGACGACGGGTCCGGCGGCGATGCCGATGATGACCAGGGCGATCAGCACGGCACCCGCAATGATGACGTTGCCTCGGCGCTTGTCGGCGGACTTCTGCTTCTTCAGAGTCTCGTCGATGAGCCGCTGGCGCTCGGTCTTGGCGGTCTTGGACGGCTTGGCCACGCTCGGCTTACCTCTTCCGGGGATTCGGGGGACCGGGGAAGTCTACGGAGTGGACCTGGCAAAGCGCAGATCGGCAGGTGCTCCCTGCTCGTCGGACGGCGCCGGGAGCCAGCCGTGGGCGAAGGCCAGCACCGCGAGCACCGGCAGCACCGCGCCGGCGCTCGCCGGGACGGTCACCGTGCCGTCGTCGACGACGGTCACCTCGAGGTCGAGGACCCGGCCGACGACCTCGGCCA
>CALRVO020000370.1:0-4791 GCA_943371595.1 Sphingomonas paucimobilis | reverse complement strand
AACGCAGCCAGCGAGAGCTCGTCGAGCGCCACCTGGGCGTAGGTCTGGCTGCGCGCGTTGGGCAGGACGACCGACCCGCGCATCTGCGGCAACCGGACCGGCTCGTCGCCGAGGTCGACGAGCTCGCCCCCCGAGACGGCGAGCTGGTCGTCGTACTCGGCGACCCAGAAGCGGTGCGGCCGCGTGCCGTCGCGGTGCAGCACGGGGGTGCCGTCGTCGTCACGCTCGACGCGGATCGTGTCGAAGCCGGTGGTGCGCAGCCAGGCGTCGGCCCAGGCGACGGCGTCGCGGTCGGAGGCGGCGTCGAGCGCGGCGACGAAGTCGGCCAGGACGGTGTTGCCGAAGCGGTGCTGCGACAGGTAGCCGTTGACGCCGGCGAGGAACGTCTCGTCGCCGAGCCAGGTGACCAGCTGGCGCAGGCTGGCGTTGCCCTTGGCGTAGCTGATCATGTCGAAGTTGGTGGCGGCGGCGTCGACGTCGGGCACGTCCTCGGCCTCGGGGGCGACCGGGTGGGTCGAGCGACGGGCGTCGGCGCGGTAGGCGTTGACCTTGCGGGTGGTCTCGAACGCGACGAGCAGGTCGTGGTGGCCCACGGCGTCACCGGCGACCCGGAAGCCCATGTAGTCGGCGAACGACTCCTGGAGCCAGGTGTCTTCCCACCAGGTCATCGTCACCAGGTCGCCGAACCACATGTGGGCCATCTCGTGGGCGATCGTCGAGGCGCGGGCGGCGCGCATCCGGCCCGTCGTACGGCCGCGGGGGAGGTACTCGTCGCGGTAGGTCACGCAACCCGGCGTCTCGAGGGCCCCCCAGTTCTGGCCCGGCACGAACGCCTGCTCGTAGGAGTCGAACGGCATCGGCTCGTCGAACAGCGTCGCGTAGTGGTCGAAGCACGCCTCGGTGGTCGTCCGCAGCTCGTCGAAGTCGCGGTCGAGCTCGGCGGCCAGCGAGGCGCGCGCGTGCCAGGCGAACGGCAGCCCGGCGTGCTCCCAGGTGCGCGAGTGCCACGGCCCGGCGCAGACGACGAACATGGCGGTGGGGATGGGCAGCGTGGTGGTGAACTGCCAGCGCCGCAGGGTCCGGCCGTCGTCGCCCTCCAGCAGGCCCTCGTGCTGGACCCGCCCGTTGGCCATGACCGTCCACGCCGGGTCGGCGCCGACGCGCAGCTGGACCGGCGCCTTCAGGTCGTTCTGGTCGAAGCAGGGGAAGACCTTCTGGGCCACGTCCATCCCGACGTACGCCGCCACGTAGGTCTCGCCGTCGGCCGGGTCGGTGAAGGTGTGCATGCCGTCGCCGTCGGTCACGTAGGGAACCTTCGCGGTCACGACCAGGGAGTGCCGTCCCCCGAGGCCGGAGAGGTGGATCCGGTGGCCGTCGTAGGACCACGTCACGCCCTGGTCGTCAGGGTCGAGCTCGACGTCGACGTCGCTCGCGCCGCTCAGCTCGAGGAACGTCGCGTCGGTGCGGCAGGTGAAGCCGACGACGCAGCCCAGGTCGTAGTGGCCCCGGCCGGGATCGGTCAGGTCGAGCTCGAGGCTGTAGGAGACGTCGGAGACGGCGGCGGCGCGGGCGCGGGCTTCGGCAAGGGTCAGGCTCACCCGCCTCACCCTACGGATTGGCCGTCGGCCCCCCGCTCCCGTAATCTTCTCGGGTTGCCTCGGCGAGGGAGCCCACCAGCTCCGTGATCGACAGGGCCGGCTGATCGGACGCCGCGCTGTCGCGCGGCGTTCTGTGTCTCTCCGCCGGGCCCACCCGACCCACACACGAGGAGACCAGCATGTCCGACACCGAGAAGATTCAGGCCGAGAGCCGCACCGAGTTCGGCAAGGGCGCGGCCCGCCGCATCCGCCGCGAGGACAAGATCCCGGCCGTCATCTACGGCCACGGCAACGAGCCCGTCCACGTCACCCTGCCGGGCCACACCACGATGATGGCGCTCAAGCGCGGCGGGTCCAACGCGCTCCTCGACCTCGACATCGACGGCTCCAGCCAGCTCGCGCTGACCAAGCAGGTCCAGATCGACCCGATCCGCCGCGTGATCGAGCACATCGACTTCGTCGCCGTCCGCAAGGGCGAGAAGGTCACCGTCGACGTCGCGATCAACCTCGTCGGCGAGGCCGGCCCCGACACCCTCGTGGTCCTCGAGAACCAGACCGTCCAGGTCGAGGCCGAGGCCACCACCATCCCCGAGCAGATCGACGTCGACATCGAGGGGCTCGCCGCGGGCACCCAGATCCTGGCCTCCGAGCTGCAGCTCCCCGCCGGCACCACCCTGCTCGTCGACGAGGAGACCCTCGTCGTCAACATCACCGAGCAGATCAGCGCCGAGGCCCTCGAGGCCGAGCTGGAGGAGGCCGAGGCCGAGGCCGGCATCGAGCGCGACGAGTCCGACGACGAGGCCGCCGCCGCCGACGAGGCTGCTGCCGAGGAGACCCCGGCCTCCGAGGAGTGATCCGCTCCCGGCTCGGGTCGTTCCTGGGTCGACTGATCGCACCCGCCCGCCGAGACCACGCACGCCAGGAGACCGACGACATGTCCGAGGTGTGGCTCGTCGTCGGTCTCGGCAACCCCGGCGAGAAGTACGCCGGGCACCGCCACAACATCGGCTACCTGGTCGTCGACGAGCTCGTCCGCCGGCTCGGCACCCCGCTGCGCGCCCACAAGACCGGGCGCGCCGAGGTGGCCGAGGCCCGGCTGGGGGCGCCCGGCAGCGACGGCCCGCGGATCGTGCTCGCCCGACCTCGTTCCTACATGAACGAGGTCGGCGGGCCGGTCAAGGCGCTGGCGTCGTTCTACAAGGTCGAGCCCGACCACGTCATCGCGATCCACGACGAGCTCGACATCGCCTTCGGCACCCTGCGCACCAAGCTCGGCGGCGGTGACAACGGCCACAACGGCCTGAAGTCGATGCGCTCGTCGTTCGGCACCGGCGACTTCTACCGCGTCCGCGCCGGCATCGGGCGGCCTCCGGGCCGCCAGGAGGTCGCCGACTTCGTGCTGTCCAACTACTCCGGCGTCGAGCGCAAGGAGCTGCCCTTCCAGGTCGACACGGCCGCCGACGCGGTCGAGTCGCTGGTCCTCGAGGGCCTGGAGCGGACCCAGCAGAAGTTCAACAGCTGAGCCGTAGCTCCTCGATCTGCAGCGACGAGCCCTCGCGCAGCGGCTCCCACGTGCCGGTCGGCTCGAACCCGCGGCTGGTGTAGAGCCGTCGGGCTCCGTCGTTGCCCTCGGTGACGTGCAGCCGCACCTCGTCGTACGACGCTCGGCACCACGCCACCAGGGCGTCGAGCAGCTGGGCGCCGACGCCGCGGCCGCGCGCAGCCGGGTCGGTCCACATGCCCCAGACGAACGCCGTGGGCCGGTCGTCCCAGGCGAGCGCACCGCCCATCGCCACCGGGGCGCCGTCGTCGAGCGCGATCAGCGTCAGCCCGCCGTTGGCGGCCCGCTGGCGCCACCCGTCGTCGGTCGTCTCGCGTGCCTGGGCCAAGGTCGAGCCGAACGCGTCGGGCGCGTCGGCCAGCGCTCGCAGCCGCACGTCGCGCAGCAGCGCCCAGTCGTCGGTGGTCACCCGACGCAGCTCGGTGCTCATCCCCCCACCCTGGCACGGCGGCCCCGTGGAACCGCAACGCGTTTCGGCCCGTCTGTGGGGTGTGTCGACCTCCACGCGCGCGACCCGCCGGGCCCTCCTCGTCGTCGTCCTCTCCGGGCTCGGCGCGTTCGGTGCGCTCGTGGGCTGCGGGTCGGCCGACGAGGCGCTGGCCCCGACCACGGACCGCCCGGTCGGACGGTGGGTCGAGATGGCGCCCTCGCCTCTGGGCGCCAGGGCGGGGTCGGTCGGGGTCTGGACCGGTGCGGAGCTGGTGGTCGTCGGGGGTCGGACGGGTCGACCGTGCCCGCCCGGGGCCGACTGTGCCACCGACACCGGGGAGGTGCTCTCGGACGCAGCCGCCTATGACCCGGTCCGCGACGAGTGGCGTCGGGTGGCCGAGGCGCCGGTGCCCGTCGCGGGTGGACGGGCCGCCTGGGTGCAGGACGAGATGGTCGTGCTGTCGGGGACCACCGCCCTCGCCTACTCGCCGTCCGACGACGCCTGGCGCAGGCTCGCGCGGGCCCCGCGAGCCCTGGGCGACGACGGCGAGGACTCGTCCTCGCCCGTGGTGGTCGGAGACCGGGTCGTGTTCACCTCCTACGGCACGCCGGCCCGCGGAGCGCGGCGCGACCTGGTCCTCGACGTGGACAGCGGCACCTGGGCGGCCCTGCCGGCCGACCCGTTCGGCGAGTCCTACGACCGCAGCCTCACCTGGGACGGCGAGCGCCTGTGGCTGCTCTCCATGGCCGTCGACCAGCACTTCGAGGCCTACGAGGGGGCGGCCTCGAGGCTCGCGGTCCTCGAGGGCGGCCTGACCGACGGCACCTGGCGGGTCGTCGACGACGCGACGCCGCCGTTGACCTACGGACAGCGCGCGTGGTGGACCGACGAGCACCTGGTGGTCCCGCCCGGGGCCGGGCAGCCGGCGCGGGTCTTCGTCCCCGACGCCCGGCGCTGGAGCGAGGTCGACGCCGGCCCGGTCGAGGGGTGCGCGCTGCAATCCCTCGGCGTCGGCACGACCTGGGTGGGTGGGGGAGGAGCGTCGCTGGTCGCGCGCGACGGTAGGCGCACCACCGCCGTCCCGCGCTGCCCGTCCCTCCCGGAGCCTGCCGTCGCGGTGTGGGCCGACGACCTGGTCCTCCTGTGGGGCGGACCGGCCGAGGGGTACGACGACAACACGGCCGACGGGCTCGTCTGGCGCG
>CALRVO020000369.1:0-4798 GCA_943371595.1 Sphingomonas paucimobilis | reverse complement strand
GGAGACCCACGGGGTCGGCGCGATCCTCGACCAGCTCTGCGCCTGCGTCGCCGAGCACTTCGACGTACGACACGCGACGTTCCAGGTCGAACCGGTCTCCCACAGCGCCCACGAGGACCTCGGCGAGCTCCACTGAGCTGGATGGCGCGAGCGTGTCGCGCCGCGTGGTCTGGTCTTCTGGTCTGGTTGGCACGGCGGCGCGCCACGCTGCCGCCCGTCCCGGGCCGGGCCGACCGCGCTCGGACAACTACGGGTGAAAGTCGAACGACTCCGCCCCGGCCGGCGACAGCGCCGGCCGCAGGGGGCCCGTCGAGGACTTTCACCCGTCGTTCTGCGAGAGCCCGCGACACTGCGGCGCACGCATCGGCGCCCGGCGATCGCGGCGTAGCATCACCGTCATGGCAGACGTGGTGCTCGGGCGGGCCGGTGACGCCGTCCTCGTCGATCTCGACGTCTGCGCCAAGACGGGCCACCCCACCAGCCAGCGCGTGAGGTTCCGCGGCAGCACCACGCCGGGCTGGGTGACCGTCCTGCTGCTCCTCACGGTCGTGGGCTTCCTGCTGGCGAGCCTGATGACCTCGCGTCGCTACGAGGTCACCGTCCCGCTGGCCCGACCGGCCCACGACCGTTGGCGGCGCCACAAGCGGGTCGCCCTGATCGTCGCCCTGGCGGGCGCCGGTGCACTGGTCGCCGCCGCGACCGACCTCGTGGGCCAGGCCGGGTTCTGGGGCGTCAGCGGGATCGTCCTGGTAGCCGCCGCGCTCGTCGGCGGCACGGTGAACAGCATGGTCAATGGTCTGGAGTTCCACGCGACGCGCCACGGCGACCTGGTCCTCACCCGTGCCCATCCGGCCTTCGCACAGGCGGTCGCCGCGGCGTCCGTCGAACCCGTGCCCCAGTAGGCCTCCGCAGCGGCCAGCGAGCCCCTGCCAGGCCGACCACGGGGGCCCGGAGTCGACCCGACTGGCGCAGTAGGAAGGCGCCCCGACCCACTGCCCAGGCCGACCACAGGGCGCCCGGAGTCGACCAGTCGGGCAGCGTAGCCAGGCGTGGGCGGCCAGCGAGCCCCGGCCCGGCCGGAGTCGACCAGTCAGTCAGTCGGGGCGGCGCAGGTCGAAGCGCGCGCCGACCTCGTAGTAGGCCGACGGGCCGCCGGCGCGCATGACCGGCTGGGCCGCAGCGGTGTCGTAGACGCCGTCGACCAGGAACCGCTCGTCGATGTGGACCCCGACGACCTCGCCGAAGGTCATCCAGGCGTCGATCTCGCCGCCGTGCTGGTCGAGCAGCCGGACGACCTGGGTGACCCGGCACTCGAAGCTCACCGGCGAGCCGGCCACCCGCTGCGGTGCCACCTCGACGCTGTCGGCGGGCTCGACCCCGGCGCGCTCCCACTCGTCGACCCGGTCGGCGGTGGCTGTGCGGTTCATCGCCTCGGCGAGGTCACGCGTGACGAGGTTCCAGACGAACTCGCCGGTCGCCTCGAGGTTGGTCACGCTGTCCTTGCGCCCGATGCTGCTGAAGCCGACGATCGGCGGGCGGTAGTTGAAGGCGTTGAAGAAGCTGTACGGCGCCAGGTTGCGGGTGCCGTCGGCGGCCAGGCTGCTGATCCACCCGATCGGCCGGGGCGCGACGATCGCGTTGAACGGGTCGTGGGCGAGGCCGTGGCCCTCGGCCGGGCGGTAGAAGTGACTCACCCGGTCATGCTCGCAGGCGCGTGGTCGCCGGCCGGGACCACCCGGCGCAGGTGCGCTACCTCGACGGTTCGGGGATCTTGCACTTCACCTTGGGGTTGACGCCGAAGTAGTTGAGCGGGCCGGCGACGACGGTCAGCGCGGTGTCGCTGAAGGTCTTGCACGAGACGTCGCGCTCGTCGCTGAAGTAGCCGCGCTGGCCGGCGGCGAGGGCGCCGATCACCAGCCACACCACGACGAGGACACCGAGCAGACCACTTCCACGACCGTTCATCCCGCGAGCGTCGCAGGTGTCCGCCCCGGGTGAGCCATCCCGGCGGGGGAGTGTGGCTAGGCTTCGCGGCGCCGCCGACGCCGCCACGCGCCCGGGAGCATCAGCAGCAGAGGGAGGGCGACGACCTGGGCGACCAGGCACACCCGCCACCAGCGTTCCCACTGGGCGGGTCCGTCCGCGACCGCCCGCGCGACCTCGGGTCCGTGCTCGGCGAGGTACTCGCGGTCGGCCTGGGGGACCTGCGCACGCGCGGCGGCCGCCACGCGCGGGTCTGGACTGGCGAGGTCCTCGAGGACGTCGCCGTGGGTCGTCGTGATGCGGCCGACCTCGGGACCGTGGTCGACCAGGGTGTCGGCAGCGCTGACCGCGCTGACCACGAGCACCAGGGCCGCGGCGACCGTCAGGCGCACGACCCAGCCGTAGAACGCCATCCCGGTGGCGACCAGCGCGGGGTTGCGAGCCTCGATGGCCTCGCTGTAGGCGGTCAGCCACATCCCGAAGGCGAGGACCCCGCCGAAGGCTGCCGGGATGATGATCGCGACGAACTCGCCGTACGACGTGGCCTCGGCGGTCGCGCGGGTCCCGAAGACCGCCAGCGCGGTGATCGAGATGGAGGCTCCGAGCAGGAGCAGCGGCTTGCGCACACCCAGCCGGTCGGACACGACACCCGCGACCAGCAGGGTGAGGGCGCTGGTGCTCCACCACCAAGTGCTGAGTCCGTTGGCCTGCGCGGGGGTGAACCCGATGGTGGTGACGAAGTAGATGACCCAGAAGGCGATCCGGGTGAAGTAGAACACCAGGAAGATGCTGATCCCGACCACGGGCAGCACGATCGACGGCACCATCAGCTGGCGCCAGGCGCCGCGTTCGAGGTGGGGCGCCGCCCCCGCCGCTCGCTGCTCGACGTCCTCGACGTCGCGCGCGGAGGTCACGATCTGCGCGCGCAGCGCAGGGCTGAGCTCGCGCACCCCGACCAGGGCCAGCAGGAACGCGACTGCGCCCACCGTGCCGGCGACGTAGAACTGGAACTGCCAGTCAGGGTGGTCGTCGAGGGTGCGCTGGGCGATCGAGCTGACCAGGAGGCTGCCGAGGATCGGACCCAGGTTCCACGTGCACATGGCGGTCGCCCGGGTGAACTGCGGCGCCAGGTCACGGATCAGGGCCGGGGTCGCGCTGAGCACGGCCCCGAGCAGCGCGGTCTGCAGCACGTCCCAGAACAGGAACGACTGCCGGTCGGCCGCGCTCGGGATCGCCACCAGGGTGAGCGCGGCGACCAGGCCCGACCCGACGATGAGGAAGCGGCTGCGGCCGACCCGGTCGGCCACCCCGCTGGCCAGCGCCGCGGCGGCACCGAGCAGGTTGCCGATCACCGTGATCGACACGTAGAACACCAGCGTCATGTCCAGGTCGTCGATGATCTGGGGAGCGACCGACCCCTTGACGTAGAGCATGTAGTACTGGGTGATGGTGACGGCGACGATGACCGCCAGGGTGCGCCGACGCACTGCTGCGGACGGGTACGTCGTCAGCTGCCGTTCGGGGACCATGAGCACGACCGGGATCGTAGGGGTCGTGGTCGCGCTCCGGAGGGGAAACGGCAGCCGGATCAGACCACCTGCTAGGGCCGGGTCACCGGCTAGCCTCCAAGGTCGTGCCCCCCGTCGACCGCCCCGTCCGGGGGCGTGACGCCGAGCTGGCGGTGCTGGCCGACGCCGTCGAGCGGGTCCGCGCTGGTCGGGGCGCCCGGGTGGTGGTCGAGGGACCGCCCGGCATCGGCAAGACCGCACTGGTCGCCCGGGCGCTCTCCGAGGCGCAGCGCGCGGACGGGCGGCAGGCCCTGCGCGTGCTCCGCCTCGCGGCCGACGCGCTGGCGACCGGGACCCCGTTCGGGGTCTTCGACGAGCTCCCGGTCGAGGTCGCGGCCGGGGACGGCGACCTGACATGGCCCGGCGCCGAGGGTGTCCGCCTTGCTGCAGCGGTGCTGGACCGCCTCGAGTCGTGGTCCGACGAGGGCCCCGTGCTCGTGGTCGTCGAGGACCTGCACTGGGCCGATCCCGCGTCGCTCTCGCTCGTCCTGCAGGTCGCCCGCCACTGCCGGGGACGACGGCTGGGCTTGCTCGCGACCAGCCGTCTGGACCCCCGCCCCGACCCCGTACGTCAGGTGGTCGCGGCCCTGCTCGCCGACGGCACCCCGGACGGCGTGCTCGTGGAGCTCGCTCCGCTGGCGGCGGCCGACGCGCGCGCCGTCCTGGCCGACGTCGCCGGGACCACGCCCGGCGACGGTCTCGGCCGGCTCGCGGCACGGGCCGGGGGCAACCCGCTGTTCCTCACCGAGCTCGGGCGGATGGTCCGGCTCGACCCGGCGATGGTCGGCGGTGCCGACGGCGGGACGCACGTGTCCCTCCGACTGACGATCCTGCAGCGGCTCGCCTTCCTCTCGGCCCCGGTGCGTGAGCTGCTGTCGATCGCCTCGGTGCTGGGCACCGCGTTCGCCGTCGACGAGCTCGCCCTGCTGGCGGGGCGGTCGAGCCTCGTGCTCGCGCCGGCGCTGCGCGAGGCGATCGGCGCGGGCGTGCTGCGCGAGGCCGGCGACCTGCTGGAGTTCAGCCACGCGATCGTGCACGAGGCGGTGTACGCCGACGTGCCCGACCCGATCAAACGGGCCCAGCACCGCGAGGTGGCCCGGATCCTCGACGCCCACGGTGCGCCGCTCGACCGGGTCGCGGCCCACCTGGTCCGGGGTGCTCGTCCCGGTGACCGGGAGGCGGTGCGCCAGCTCGCCGACGCCGCCGAGCTGGCCGCGCAGCGGTCGCCCCGCGCGGCGGTGCCGCTG
>CALRVO020000368.1:0-4808 GCA_943371595.1 Sphingomonas paucimobilis | reverse complement strand
ACGACCGGATCCCCCACGACGCCTACCGGCCGACGTTCGTCAAGGGCCTGGCGATGGCGCCGATCCGCGACACCGACCCGATCGGTGCCCTCGGCGCCTACTGGGCCCACGAGCACGGCGCCGACTCCGAGGAGGTCCAGCTGCTGCAGGTCATCGCCAACAGTGCGGCGGTCGCGATCGAGAACCTCGAGCTGCGCGGCGCCATCGAGCGCCGCAGCGCCGAGCGCGACTCGATGAGCCAGCGTGCCGACGAGCTCGAGGCCGCGATCCACACCCTCGCCCACGACCTGCGCAGCCCGCTCGGCGCGATGCTGGGCTACGCAGAGCTCCTCGAGGACGTCGTCGACGACGACCGCGAGGAGTCGGAGAAGGCCCGCGTCTTCGCCCGCACGATCGGCGCGTCGGGACGTCGCATGGCCGAGCAGATCGACACCATGCTGGCGCTCTACCGGATCACCCAGCGGGTCATCGAGCCGTCCCGGGTCGACCTGAGCGCCGTGGCCCGGCGCGTGGCCGCCGACCTGGTCGCCCACCGCACGGGCCCGCTCGCGGACCGCGACGTCGACATCGACGTGCAGGACGACCTCAACGCCGTCGTCGACCCCGTCCTCGCGGGGCTGATGCTCGAGAACCTGTTGAGCAACGCGGTCAAGTACACCGGCAAGAAGTCGCAGGCCCGGATCTGGATCGGCAGAGCCGACCTGCCGCAGATCGGCCCGAGCGGCTCGTTCACCACCTTCGTGGTGCGCGACAACGGCGACGGGTTCGCCGCCGAGGAGGCCGACCGGTTGTTCCGACCGATGTCGCGGCTGCACTCCGCCGAGGAGTTCCCCGGCACCGGCCTCGGGCTGGCCTCGGTCGCGCGGATCGTGGAGATGCACGGCGGGCAGGTGCGCGCCGAGGGTGAGAAGTCGGTCGGGGCGTCGTTCTACTTCTCGCTTCCCGCCGCCGTCTGACCGGTTCGTCCCTGCCACGGACCGATGACGAGTGGGACCTGTGGCAACCGGTGCCCTGACGTGTGGGGGCCTGACGTGTGGAGGCCTGGCGCGGGGTCTCGTCAGGTGCGGGCGGGGAGCCGGCTGCAGAGCGTGACCAGCCGCGAGGCGATCTGGTCGAGCGGCAGCACGTCGTGGGCCAGGCCCGCGCCGGCGACGGCACCGGGCATGCCCCAGACCACCGAGGTCGCCTCGTCCTGGACCACGACACGGCCCCCGGCGTCGACGACGGCACGGCAGCCGAGCAGGCCGTCCTGGCCCATGCCGGTCAGCACGACCGCCACCACGCCGGCGCCGAAGCCGGCGGCCGCCGAGGTCAGGAGCGGGTCGGCGGCGGGGCGGCAGAAGTTCTCGCGCGGGCCCTGGTCGAGCTGGGCACGCGCCCGGTCGCCGCGTCGGCTGAGCCGCAGGTGGTGGTCGCCCGGGGCGATCAGCACGTGACCGGCCTGGAGGGTCTCGCCGTCGGTGGCCTCGCGCACGGACAGCGGTGAGAGACGGTCGAGCCGCTCCGCGAGCTGGGCGGTGAACACCGGGGGCATGTGCTGGGTGACCAGCACCGGCACGGGGAACGACGCGGGCAGCGACGGGAGCACGCGCGACAGCGCGTCGGGTCCGCCGGTCGAGCACGCGATGACCAGCACCTCGGGCGGCGCGGTGACCGCGGGCGCCCGCCGTGGGGGCGGGGTCGCCACCGCGGCAGCCGCCGCCACACGCCGGGCGCCGGCCAGGGCCTTGACCCGGGGCACCAGGTCCTCCTGCACCCGCGCCATCGCACCGGCGATGTCACCGCTGCCCGACGGCTTGGTCACGTAGTCGGAGGCGCCCTTGGAGAGGGCGGCCAGGGTGGCGCTCGCCCCGCGGTCGGTCAGCGTGCTGAACATGATGATCGGCAACCGTGGGTGGGTCTCCCGGATCCGCTCCACGGCGCCGAGGCCGTCGAGGCGTGGCATCTCCACGTCGAGCGTGACGACGTCGGGCTCGAGACGGGCGACGGCCTCGATCGCCTCGAGGCCGTCGGACGCCGTGCCGATCACCTCGAGGTCCGGGTCGCGGGCGAGCACCGTGCTGATGAGGCGCCGCAGCACCGCCGAGTCATCGACCACCAGCACCTTGATCACCCCACAACGGTCGGCTGGGGGAGCGGCCGCCTGAGGACTACCGTCCGGAAGTCGCGCCGATTCTCCTCAGACAGGGCGGTGGACGACCGATCCCTTGCTCCATGATCAGCCCGTCCAGCTTCGGCTTCGTCGCCGACTTCCTGCGTCGCGAGACCGCGATGATCTGCGAGCCGGGCAAGGAGTACCTGGTGGAAGCCAGGCTCCTCCCTCTTGCCCGCGCGGCCGGTGCCGCCGACGTCGACGCGTACGTCGACCGTCTGCGCACCGACCCTGTCGAGCGCAACCGTGCCGTGGACGCGCTCACCATCAACGAGACGTCGTGGTTCCGCGACCTCGCCCCCTACCAGGCGTTCACCGACGTGCTGCTGCCGCAGCTCCTCAGCGCGCGCCAGGACCGCCGCCACCTCGAGATCTGGTCGGCGGCCTGCTCGAGCGGGCAGGAGGCCTACAGCATCGCGATGCTGCTCGACGAGTCGCTGCCGGTCGGGTGGACCTACCGGATCCACGCCACCGACGTGTCGCCGACGATGCTCGAGCGGGTGCGCGCCGGTCGCTACTCCCAGGTGGAGATGAACCGCGGGATGCCGGCCAACCGCCTGGTGAAGTACTTCACCCGTGTCGGACGCGAGTGGGAGGTCTCGCCCGACCTGCGCCGGATGATCACCACCGAGCAGGTCAACCTCGCGGCGCCGCTGCCGGGTCTCGGGCTCTACGACCTGGTGCTGCTGCGCAACGTGCTCATCTACTTCGACGTCGACGTCAAGCGCGACATCCTGCGCCGGTTCCGACCACGGGTCGCCCACGACGGCTTCCTGATGCTCGGGTCGACCGAGACGACCCTCGACCTCGACGACGCCTGGGTCCGCGAGCCCGCCGGGCGCGCGTGGGTCCACCGCCCCCGACCGGTGGGCGGCGTACGACCCGCCACCGCCGGTCAGCAGACCACCCACCCGACCGGCCACCCGACCAGCCTCACGACCACAGGAGCTTGACGTGCACGCCCTCATCATCGACGACTCACGCACGATGCGATCGATCCTGCGACGCATCGTCACCGACCTCGGCTTCGACGTCACCGAGGCCGGCAACGGCCAGGAGGCGATCGACGAGCTTGAGAACGGGCTCGAGCCCGACCTGTGCCTCATCGACTGGAACATGCCGTTGATGGACGGCTACACCTTCGTGACCCGAGTGCGCGCCGACCAGCGGTGGCGCCACATCACGCTCATGATGGTCACCACCGAGAGCGAGCACGGCCAGATCGTGCGCGCCCTCGCGGCCGGGGCCCACGAGTACGTCATCAAGCCGTTCACCGCTGACGCCATCGTCGAGAAGCTCGAGCTGCTCGGCCTCGCCGCCCAGGAGGTTCCCGCATGACCGTGATGACCGAGCCCAGCTCCTTCGACGTCCTCGCGGTCGTCGACGAGGTGTGGACGACCTTCCTCGGCGGTGACCCGTTGGTGCCCGTCGCCCCCACGCCCGAGTCGGCCGCCATCCCGACGACGTCGCGGTGGGACGCCGCGGTGACGGTGAGCGGCGCGTGGAACGGTCTCGTCGTCGTCAGCGTCGACGACGTCGTCGCCCACGCGGTGACCGAGGCCATGCTCGGCGTCGTGGCCGACGGCCCGGCGCTCCCTCACGAGGACGTCGTCGACGCCCTCGGCGAGCTGGTCAACGTCATCGGCGGCAACATCAAGAGCCTGATGCCCGGGCCGAGCAAGCTGTCGCTGCCCCTGGTCGCCCAGGCGCCGATCGCGGCGGGCGGCGTCGTCGAGACCTGCCGTCTCGACCTGGCGTGGGGTGCCCAGCGACTGTGGGTGACCGTGGGGTCGCGCCACGACGACGGAGGTGCGGAGTCATGAAGATCGTGGTCGTCGACGACAGCCGGGTGATGCGGCAGATCGTGATCCGGACCCTGCGGCAGGCCGGCCAGGGTGGCCACGACATCGTGGAGGCCGAGAACGGGCGCGAGGCGCTCGAGGCCGTCCAGGCCCACGCGCCCGACCTCGTGCTCTCCGACTGGAACATGCCCGAGATGTCGGGCATCGACCTGCTCGACGCGCTGCGCTCGCGCGGCAACGCCGTCCCCTTCGGCTTCGTGACCTCCGAGGGCTCCGACGACATGCGGGCCCGGGCCGCGAGCTCCGGTGCGTCGTTCCTCATCGCCAAGCCCTTCACGCCCGAGGCCTTCGCGGACGCGCTGTCCTCGCTGCCAGGGGTGGCGTGATGGCCTCGGCGACGACCCACCTCCCGGCTCCCAAGGAGGTCCGCGACCTGATCGGTGACCTGCTCGACCGTCAGGTCGACCTGCGCCCCGGCCCACCGTTCGGGGTCAGCACGTCCTACCCCGCCAGCGTGGGCACGTTCATCGACGACTCGGTGATCATCCGCGCCGTCGTCGCCTTCGACCTGCCGCTGACGGCCAACGTGGGCGCCGCGCTGGCCCTGGTCCCGGCGGCCCAGGCCGCCGAGGCGGTCGGCGAGGGACGGGTCGTCGGACCGATCGCCGAGAGCGTGCGCGAGGTGTTCAACATCTTCGCGTCGCTCTTCAACGCGCCGGGTGCTCCGCACCTGCGCCTGCACGCCTGCCACGTCTCGGGGGAGCCGCTGCCGCAGGACGTGCGGGCGCGGACCCAGGTGCTCGGGCAGCGCTGCGACTTCCTCGTCGACGTCGCCGGCTACGGGTCGGGACGGA
>CALRVO020000367.1:0-4814 GCA_943371595.1 Sphingomonas paucimobilis | reverse complement strand
GGAAGCCGCACCGATCACGACGGACGGCTTGCCCTGGATGAGCTTGTCGGCCGAGTTGGTCGAGACGGAGAGGTCGGTGGTGTCACCGGAGTCCTCCATCTGGTAGCAGGCCTTGGCGCCGTCGACGCCGCCCGCTGCGTTGATGTCGGACACCGCGAGGCCGACGCCCGAGATCTCGGGCGGGCCGAGGAACGCCAGGGTGCCGGTGATCGGCAGGATGCCACCGACCTTGAAGGTGTCGGCGCTGGTCACGCCACCGGCGCACTTGTCGTCGGTGAGGGCGGCCGGCGCGGTCGTGGACTCACCCTCGGACGGGGACTCCGTCGAGCTGCTGGTGTTGGTGTCCTCCGCCTGGGGGTCGTCGTCTCCGTTGTCGGAGCCGCACGCGGCCAAGGTCAGGGTCAGGGCGGCGGTGCCGGCCATGATCCTGAACCACGAGGCTGTGGTGGATCGGTTCACGTCGTGCTCGCTTTCGCGTTGGGTGGTGTGGCAGACGCCTGGGCCCCCGGAGGCTTGGCGAGCCCTCACCGTAACGGGACCTCGCCGTGTGGTGAGGCTTGAATCACGTCGTTACCGAACCGTGACGTGGCCGTGTCGCCCGCGCTAGTGGACGAGCGCCACGACGGCGACGAGCGCCGGGGCGACGAGCAGTGCCGGGAGCAGGTCGGCCACCGGGATCTCGCGGATCCGCAGCAGGCGCAACCCCACACCCACCAGCAGCAGGCCCCCGGTCGCCGTGATCGCCGCCAGGTGGGCGTCGGGCAGCACGTCACCGAGGGCGAGGCCCGCCAGGGTCAACGAGCCCTGCACCACCACGACGGTCACCGCGCTGGCGGCCACACCCCATCCGAACGACGCGGCGAAGGCGATGGCGGCGAACCCGTCGAGGGTGGCCTTGAGGAAGAGCTGGTCGGCGCCGTTGCCGAGGCCGTCGTTGAGGGAGCCGAGGATCGTCAGCGGGCCGGTGCAGAAGATCAGCGACGCGACGACGAAGCCCTCGATGAACCGGCGACGCTCGGCGGAGTCCTGCGTGCCCGCCAGTCGGCGTTGCAGCCACGACCCGACGCCCTCCACCCGGCTCTCGAGCCGCAGCAAAGACCCGGTGACACCCCCGACCAGCACGGCGCCGAGCACGATGAGCATCGGCGCGCTGCTGCCGACCTCGTCGGCGAGTGCGGGGTCGAGCACCGCCATCGCCGACGTCGCGGCGATCAGGAGGGTGACCAGGCCCAGTCCGTCGGTGACCAGGTCGCGCGTGCGCTCGGGCAGCCGGTCGCCGAGCAGGACGCCGAGCAGGGCGCCGAGCAGGACGGTGGCGACGTTGACGACGGTGCCGATGCCGGGGAACACGGAACTCGGGGCCTCCTCTGCCGCGGTGAGCGCCCTGAGCGTAGTGTTCGTCGGCGACCCGGGGGCCGGTGGGCGGTCCCGGTCGAGCAGGAGGTCGCGGTGTCACGGTCGCTCGTCACGATTCGCACGGCCGTGCCGGCGGACGCGCCGTTCCTGGCCGAGCTGTGGTCAGCTGCGCTGCGCCGTGGCGAGCGGCACGAGCAGCTCGCCGACGTCGAGCAGGTCATCCGCACCGCCGACGCCTCGCCCCAGCAACGGCTCGTCGTGGCCGACTACGACGGCCAGCCGGCCGGCGCGGTGCTGCTCAAGCTCACCACCGTCACCTCGCTCAACCTCGACCCCGCGGTGCAGGTGCTCTCGCCGCACGTCGCTCCCGCGTTCCGGCGCCACGGGATCGGTCGGATGCTGATGGAGTGCGCGGCGACGTTCGCCGAGGAGGCCGGTGTGCCCCAGGTCTGCACCGCGGTCGCAGCCGGTTCGCGCGACGGCAACCGCTTCATGGCCCGGCTCGCCCTCGGGCCGTTGGCGACCTACCGGGTCGCGCCGGTGACGGCGGTGCGGGCCCGCCTGGCCGCACAGCGCCCGACAGCACTCGTGACCGCCCCGTCGGGGAGCAGCCGCCAGCTCAGCAAGGTCCTGGCCGCCCGCCGCTCGATGCGTCGCGCGCAGCCCTCGACGCCACCGAGCTGACCCCGGGCTGGACCCGGCGGCCCCTACATCCCGAGGTTCTCCTTCGGGATCAGCGCGCAGGTGATCCGGGCGGTGCAGACCCGCTTGCCGCGCTCGTCGGTGATCACGACCTCCCAGCACGAGCTCGACCGGCCCCGGTGCACCGGGGTGGCCACACCGGTCACGACACCGGAGGTGGCCGAGCGGTGGTGGGTCGCGTTGATGTCGACGCCGACGGCGACCTTGCCCATCGGGTGCGCGTGGATCGCCGAGCCGACCGAGCCGAGACTCTCGGCCAGGACCACCGAGGCCCCGCCGTGGAGCAGACCGTACGGCTGCTGGTTGCCCTCGACGGGCATGGTCGCGGTGATCCGGTCGGCAGTGACCTCGCCGAGCACGACCCCCATCTTGTCGTTGAGGGTGCCCATGGGCATCGCGCCCAGGACGTCGGCGACCGTCTGGTTCTCGTCGTTCATGGGGCCCATCCTGCCGGGCGTCGGGATGTCCGTGCGCCCGGCTAGGGTCGGGCGCGTGACTGAGGCACCCACCGACCGCCCGCGGCTGCTCCTGCTCGACGGCCACTCCCTGGCCTACCGCGCGTTCTTCGCGCTCCCGGTCGAGAACTTCTCGACCACCACCGGGCAGCACACCAACGCGGTCTTCGGGTTCACCTCGATGCTGATCAACATGCTGCGCGACGAGCAGCCGACCCACATCGCCGTGGCCTTCGACGTCTCCCGCCAGACCTTCCGCATGGACGAGTACGCGGAGTACAAGGCCAAGCGCAACAAGAGCCCCGACGAGTTCTCCGGGCAGCTGGCGCTGATCGAGGAGGTCCTCGACGCGCTGCGCATCCCCTACCTGAAGAAGCCCGGTTTCGAGGCCGACGACATCATCGCGACCCTCACCACCCAGGCGCTCGCCGCCGGCATGGAGGTGCTGATCCTGTCCGGCGACCGCGACGCCTTCCAGCTGGTCACCGAGCACTCGACGCTGCTCTACCCGATGCGCGGGGTCTCCGAGATGGCACGGCACACCCCGGCGACGGTCGAGGCCAAGTACGGCGTGGCTCCCGACCGCTACCCCGAGCTCGCCGCACTCGTCGGCGAGGACTCCGACAACCTGCCCGGGGTCCCCGGGGTCGGCCCCAAGACGGCGGCCAAGTGGATCGCCCACTACGACGGCCTCGACAACCTCATCACCCACGCCGACGAGATCAAGGGCAAGGCCGGCGACAACCTGCGGGCCCACCTCGGCGACGTCATCCGCAACCGCCGCCTCAACGCCCTGGTGCGCGACCTCGACCTCGAGGTCCACCCCACCGACATGGTGCGCCAGGCGTGGGACCGCCAGGAGGTGCACACCCTCTTCGACGGGCTCGAGTTCCGGGTGCTGCGCAACCGCTTGTTCGAGGAGGTCGGCTCGGTCGAGGTGCTCGAGGAGGGCGGCTTCGAGCTGCAGGGCGCAGCCCTCGAGCCTGGGGCCGTCGGCGCATGGTTGGCCGAGCTGGGCAACGAGCGCACCGGGCTGCACGTCCGTGGCACCTGGGGCAGCGGCACGGGGCAGGTCGAGGGCCTGGGGCTGGCCACCGCGACCGGCCGCTCGGCCTACGTCGACACCACCACGCTCACCCCCGACGACGACGCCGCGCTGGGCGCCTGGCTCGCCGACGCGAGCAGGCCCAAGGTCTTCCACGACGCCAAGGGCCCCGAGCTCGCGCTCGCCGCCCACGGCTGGACGCTGGCCGGGGTCGTGTCCGACACCGCCCTGGCCGCCTACCTCGTGCGACCCGACCAGCGCTCCTACGACCTGGCCGACCTGACCGTGCGCTACCTCAAGCGCGAGCTCAAGCAGGAGCAGGCCGAGGACGACCAGGGTCTGCTCTTCGACGCCGGCGTCGACCTCGCCGGGCCGGCCATGCTGCACGCCCGGGCCGTCCTCGACCTCGCCGAGGCGCTCGACGTCGAGCTCGACGAGCGTGGCGGTGCCTCGCTGCTGGCCGGGGTCGAGCTGCCGCTCGTGCACCAGCTGGCCCGCATGGAGCAGACCGGCATCGCCGTCGACGTCGACTACCTCGAGTCGCTGCAGAGCGAGTTCGACACCGAGGTACGCCGTGCCGCCGAGTCGGCCTACGACACGATCGGCCGCGAGATCAACCTCGGCTCGCCCAAGCAGCTCCAGGCGGTGCTGTTCGACGAGCTCGAGATGCCCAAGACCAAGAAGACCAAGACCGGCTACACCACCGACGCCGACGCGCTGCAGGCGCTCTACGTCAAGACCGAGCACCCGTTCCTGGCCCACCTGCTGCGCCACCGCGACGTGATCCGGCTGCGCCAGACGATCGACGGGCTGCTCAAGACCGTCGCCCCCGACGGCCGCATCCACACGACGTTCAACCAGACGATCGCGGCGACGGGCCGGCTGTCGAGCACCGAGCCCAACCTGCAGAACATCCCGATCCGCACCGAGGAGGGCCGGCGCATCCGCGAGGGCTTCGTCGTGGGGGAGGGGCAGGAGTGCCTGCTCACCGCCGACTACAGCCAGATCGAGATGCGGATCATGGCCCACCTCTCCGAGGACGCCCTGCTCATCGAGGCCTTCCGGTCGGGCAGCGACTTCCACTCGATCACCGCCTCCCGGGTCTTCGACACCCCCGAGGACGAGGTCACCCTCGAGCAGCGCGCCAAGATCAAGGCGATGAACTACGGCCTGGCCTACGGCCTGTCGGCCTTCGGTCTCGGGCAGCAGCTCGGCATCGAGCCGAGCGAGGCGCGAGGGCTGATGGACGACTACTT
>CALRVO020000366.1:0-4817 GCA_943371595.1 Sphingomonas paucimobilis | reverse complement strand
ACCCGGGCCGGTATCCGGACACGACAGGAGGGCGACCACCATGGCTGCAAGGACCGATCGCGCGGCGGTCGTCAACAGGGTCAAGCGAGCGCAGGGCCAGCTGGCCGGGGTGCTCCGGATGATCGAGGACGAGCGCGACCTCGCGTCGGTGATCACCCAGATCAAGGCCGTCTCCAGCGCGCTCGACCGCGCCGGCTTCGCCATGGTGGCCGCCGAGTGGCGCACCAGTGTCGACGACGGCGGGGAGGTCACCCCCGAGAAGCTCGAGCACCTCGAGAAGCTGTTCCTCTCCCTGTCCTGAAGTTACCGTGCGGTAATGTCCTGGCCATGAGCCAGGTCCTCTCCCTGTGGCGCTCCGCGAGCGGTCTCCCCGTGGTCGGCAGCACGGTCGGCAAGCGCGTCTTCTCGATCGCGTTCAGCCAGAAGGCGCCCTACTTCGCCTCCGTCCGGCCCCGCTTCGTCGAGATCCGCCCCGACTACGCCGAGCTGGTCGTCCGCAAGCGGCGCGGTGTGCACAACCACCTCGGCACGGTCCACGCGATCGCGTTGTGCAACGGGCTGGAGGCCGCGATGGGAGCGCTGGCCGAGGCGACGATCCCCGCCGACAAGCGCTGGATCCCTCAGGGCATGGACATCGCCTACACGGCCAAGGCGACCAGCGACATCACCTGCGTCGCCGAGACCGACCCCGAGCAGTGGACCGGCGACGACCCCCACGTGCCCGTGCGGGTCAAGGGCGTGCGCGACGACGGCACCGTGGTCATCGAGGGCGTCATCAAGCTCTGGGTGACCCCGCGCAAGGCGTAGCGAGGCCCGCTCCCGTCGGCCCGCCCGGTCAGGGGACCGGCGGGATCGGCGCGCTGTAGCCCGACCCGCCGAGCCAGCGGTCGACGGCGGCCTGCCACGTGCCGTCGGCGAGGGCCTGCGCCACCAGGGTGTCGACCGCGGCCACGTCGGGGGAGCCCTCGGGCAGGGCGATGTCGTAGGTCGTCGTCGTGAACGGCGTGCCCACGACCCGCACGTCGTCGGGGTGCTCGGCGGCCCAGCCGGCCAGGACGACGTCGTCGGCCGTGACCGCGTCGACCTCGCCGGCCAGCAGCAGGTCGACGCACCCGGCGAGGTCGTCGACCGGGCGCACGATCGCGCCGGGCGCGAGGTCAGGGGCCTGCAGGCGCTCCAGCGCGGGGGACCCCGTCTCGCCGCAGACGGTCAGTCCGTCGAGGTGGTGGGGTCCGGTGATGCGGGAGTCGCGTGCGACGAGCAGGTCCTGCCCGGCCACCAGGTAGGGGCCGGCGACCTCGACGGCCCGGTCGGCGGGCTCGGCGGGCTCGGCGTACGACGTGAGCGCGACGTCGACGTCGCCGTCGGCCAGCGCGGCCTCGCCCCGGTCGGGGGCGAGGAGCACGAACCTGAGGTCGTCGGCGTCCCACCCCAGGCCGCGGGCCACGTAGGTCGCCAGGTCGACCTCGAGACCGGAGAAGGTGCCGTCGGCGTCGACCGCGGCCAGCCCGGGCCGGGTGCCGCTCACCCCGATCACCACCTGCTCGGTGTCGGCCGGGTCGGGCTCGACGTCGCAGGCGGTCAGCGGGACCACGAGGGTCGCGAGACCGAGCCAGCCGGCGACTGCGGCGATCCTGCGGACGAACATGTGCTGCTCCCGAGTCGTGCGAGCCGGGGGCGCACACGTGAGGACGAAGGCCCCCATGCCTTCGTCGTCCATCGTCGCAGCCCCCTCACCACGCGGGGTGCACGACGGGGTAACGGCTCGTCAACCCGCCCGGCCGATGTGCCGCAGAGCTAGGCGGCCGGGCGGTCGGCCAGGCCGGTCGCGGGGATCTCGAGTGGTTTGCGCTCGCCCACGTAACGCCGCTGGATCCAGCTCGCGAGAGCACCGAGCAGCAGGTTGATGACGATGAAGATGGCGGCGATGACGACGTAGACCGGCACGTGGTTCTGGAACTCCAGGTAGATCGGCCGAGCGACCGCGGTCAGCCCGGGAGCGGCGATCGCGTAGCCCAGGCTGGTGTCCTTGAGGGTCACCACGCACTGGCTGATGATCGCCGGGATCATGATGCGCACGGCCTGCGGCAGCAGGACGATGCGCATGACCTGGCCCTTGCGGAGACCGATCGCGTACGCCGCCTCGGCCTGGCCCGACGGGACCGCCAGGATGCCGGCACGAAAGACCTCTGCGAGCACTGCTCCGTTGTAGAGCGACAGTGCCCAGATGACGCACCAGACCGGGCCGGAGTCGCCGCGGTAGATGCCGTAGATCGAGAAGAAGAAGATCATCAGGAACAGCACCGGGATCGCACGGAACAGCTCGACGATCGACCAGCAGGGCAGCCGCACCGCGGCGTGGTCGGAGAGCTTGCCCATGCCCAGGACCAGGCCGAGCACGACGGCGCCGACGATGCCGCCGGCGGCCATCTTGAGAGTGGTCAGCAACCCGTCGACGAGGATGAAGCGGAGGTAGTCGGGGGTGGCGAAGACCTCCCACTTGTCAGCCTCGAACTGCCCGCGGCTCTGGAGTCGCAGGACGACCAGGGCCAGGATCGCCGCGATCACCGCCAGGGCCAGCACCGTGTAGACGCGGTGCCGCGCGATCGTGCGCGGGCCGGGGGAGTCGAACAGCACGCTGTTGGTCATCGGGACACGCTCCATCGGCGTTCGGTACGGGTGCCGACCAGCGAGATGAGCTCGACGAGGACGACGAACAGTGCGGCGAAGACCACGAGCAGGAGCGTGCGAGAACCGGGGTACTGGTCGGTGAGCTGCTTGAGCGCGTAGGCCGACTCGAGCACCGTGATGCCGATGGCGACGGTCGTGTTCTTGAGCAGCGCGATCTGGGTGCTGACCAGCGGTGGCAGCGAGGCCCGGAACGCCTGCGGGAGGACCACGTGGCGCATCACGCCCCCGAAGGGCAGCCCGATCGCCCGAGCCGCCTCGGCCTGGCCGAGGGGGACAGCGTTGACCCCCGATCGCAGCGCCTCGCAGACGAAGCAGGCGGTGTAGAGCGTCAGCCCCACGACGGCCGTGGCGAAGGCGTTGGTCATCCGGATGTCGCCCCAGCCGGTGGGGATGACGATCTGGACGAACTGGAAGTTGATGTCGATCTTGGGTCCGGCGTAGAAGAGGAAGAGCAGCACGATCAGCAGCGGCGTGTTGCGCACGGTCGTGACGTAGACGGCCGAGGCCCGTCGCATGACCGCCACCGGCCCCACGCGGAGCGCGACGAGGAACGTGCCGAGGATCAGCGAGCCGATCCCGGAGAAGACGAAGAGCAGCACCGCCGTGGCGAAGCTGATCAGGATGCCTTGGTAGTTGTCGATGACCGCGTCCACGGCTCCCCCTTCCTACGGTTGTTGCTGTGCTCGGCACGAGGAACGGGCCGGGGCCGCCGTACGACGGCCCCGGCCCGCCTCGCGGGTGTGGGTCAGGACGTGGTGCAGGGGTCCAGTGCCGGCGGCTCCGGGGTCTCGGAGCCGGACGCGCCGAGGGTGGCCTCGAACGCCGCGGCCCAGTCGCCGTCGTCGTAGGCCTTCTGCAGGACGCCGTTGATCCACTCGCACATCTCGGGGTGCTCGAGGCTGTAGCCGATCCCGATCCGCTCCTCGGAGAACTCGTCGCCGCGGACCTCGAGCTCGCCGTCGTACTGGGCCGCGAGCCCGAGCAGGATGGACCCGTCGGTCGACATCGCCGGCACGGTGCCGTCGGCGACCTGCTCGGCGCACAGGCTGTAGGTGTCGGCAGGGACACCGACGGCACCGGCGGCGGTGACGTTCTCGAGCGAGGTGGAGCCCGAGGCCGAGCAGACCTCCTGGCCGGCGAGGTCCTCGATGCTCTGGACGTCGCTGTCGGACTTGACCAGGATCTGCTGACCGGTCAGGAAGTAGGGCCCGGTCTGGCCGACCAGCTTGCGCCGCTCGTCGGTGATCGAGTACGAGGCGGCCACCAGGTCGACACGACCGGACCGCAGGTAGGGCTCGCGGTTGTCGGAGATCGTCTCCTCGTAGTTGACCTTGTCGGTGTCCTCGGGGTCGATGCAGAGGTCAGCCACCAGGAGCTTGGCCATCTCGACGTCGAACCCGGACGGCAGCGCGTCGGTGCCGCCCTTGAAGCCCAGTCCGGGCTGGTCGAAGCGCACGCCGACGTTGATCGACCCGGCCTCCGACAGCGCCGCCATCTGGGTGCCGTCCTCGAACTTGCCGTCGCAGTCGTCAGCCGCCTCGACCGCGGGTGCACCGCTCTCGTCGTCGCTGCCCGCGTCTCCGCACGCCACGAGACTGCCGGCCAGGAGGACGGCCGCGGTGGCCGCCTTGAACCTCGTGCTGATCCGCATGTGCTCTCCTTCGATCTCAGTGCTTGAGGATCTTGCCGAGGAAGTCCTTGGCCCGATCGCTCTGGGGGTTGGTGAAGAACGCCTCGGGGGTGCCCTCCTCGGCGATCGCGCCGTCGGACATGAAGACCACGCGATCGGCGGCCGTGCGGGCGAAGCCCATCTCGTGGGTCACCACGATCATGGTCATCCCGCGCTCGGCGAGGTCGACCATGACGTCGAGTACTTCCTTGATCATCTCGGGGTCGAGCGCCGAGGTCGGCTCGTCGAAGAGCATCACCTTGGGCTCCATCGCCAGCGCCCGCGCGATCGCGACGCGCTGCTGCTGGCCGCCGGAGAGCTGCGCGGGGTACTTGTCGGCCTGGTGGCCGACGCCGACGCGCTCGAGGAGCTCGCGGCCCTTCTTCTCGGCCTCGGCCTTCGACAGCTTGCGCACCTTGATCGGCCCGAGCGTGACGTTCTCGAGGATCGTCTTGTG
>CALRVO020000365.1:0-4821 GCA_943371595.1 Sphingomonas paucimobilis | reverse complement strand
CGCACCGGTCGACAGGGTCGTCGAGTCGGTACGCATGTAGGTGATGTAGCCGTTCTCGTAGAGACGCTGGGCGACCGACATGGTCACCGACGCACTCATGCCGAGCTTGCGCCCGGCCTCCTGCTGCAGGGTCGTCGTACGGAACGGCGCGTAGGGCGAGCGGCGGTAGGGCTTGGCCTCGACCGAGCGGACGTCGAACGTCGTGTCGGTAAGGGCGCTGACCAGGGCCTCGGCGCGGGTGCGGTCGAGGTGGACGGCCTGCTGGGACACACCGGCCTTGAGCTGGCCGTCGGGGCCGAAGCTGGCACCGGTCGCGACGCGGGTGCCGTCGAGGCTGTGCAGCTTGGCCGGGAACATCCGCTGCTCGTGCTTGCTGCCGGCGTCGAAGGTGCCCTCGAGGTCCCAGTAGGAGGCGACCTTGAACGCCATCCGCTGGCGCTCCTTGTCGACGACCAGGCGGGTCGCGACGGACTGCACGCGCCCCGCGGACAGGCCCGACATGACCTTCTTCCACAGCACCGGGCTGACCTCGTAGCCGTAGAGACGGTCGAGGATGCGGCGCGTCTCCTGGGCCTCGACGAGGTCCATCGCGATGTCGCGGGGGTTGGCGGCGGCGTCGAGGATCGCCTGCTTGGTGATCTCGTGGAAGACCATCCGCTTGACCTCGACGCCCTTCTTGGGCTTGAGCTCGTCGAGCAGGTGCCAGGCGATGGCCTCGCCCTCGCGGTCCTCATCGGTGGCCAGGAAGAGCTCGTCGGCGTCCTTGAGCAGGCCCTTGAGCTTGCTGATGTGGGACTTCTTGTCGCGGGGGACGACGTAGTAGGGCGTGAACTCGTTGTCGACGTCGACCGCGAGCCGCCCCCACGGCTTGTCCTTGATGCCCGCAGGCGTGTCGGCGGCGTTGTTGGGGAGGTCGCGGATGTGTCCGATGGACGACTCCACGACGTAGTCCTTGCCGAGGTAACCGCCGATGGTGCGGGCCTTCGCCGGGGACTCGACGATCACCAACTTGTGTGCCACTGGACTCAGATGCTCCTTGCAAGCCTTGACCCGTCAGCCCCGTCCGGGGCTCACGGCCGATCACGGTAGCGCGTGCTGTCCAGCACCCGGCCCATCCGGGCGGTGGCGGACGGTCCGCCGCGCACCCGTCGACCGGCCGCCGTCGACGGGCGGAGGGGGCCTGTGGAGAACTCCCGGGACCGTCGGTGCGCCGTGCCACTCTCGGGCCCTCCTCCTCTCGGAAAGGCACCCGCCATGCACCCTCGGTTCTACTCCCTGCCCGGCTGCGACGACGACTCCTCGCTCTTCGACGGCCCGCCGTGCGCCCGGATCCACCGACCGGTCGACCCCACCTGGCGCCTCCCGCTCACTCCACGCTGAGCGCGTCGGCCTGGGTCTGCTGCTGCGTGATCAGTCCCTGCCGGCCGATCGGCACGACGCTGACGAACAACCCGTAGCGCTCCGGGTCACCGGTGTCGACGACGATCACCTTGGCGACGTCACCGTCGATGTCGATCTGCGGGTCGTCGATGCGGATCTCGGCGTCCATGACCCAGGCGGGACGGCCGTCGACGGTGGTCGCCTGCGAGTCGAGCAGCTCGGCGCCGCTGAGGCTGCGGTAGAAGTCCGACGACAGCGTCATGCACTCGAGCACGGCCGCGGCGGCCTGGCCCGGCGACTCGAAGCCGTTGACCCGGTTGAGACCACCGAGGGCGTAGACGGCGACCCACCCGTCGGTGACCAGCCGCGACGGTGCGACCACCCCGTCGGCGAAGCTGAACGCGGCCGCCTGGTCGCCGGTCGTGAAGCCGTCGAGCGCCGGCATCGACAGGCCCCCGCCGGTCTGCGCTCCCCCGACGATGCCGGTGGCGCCCTGCTTGGGCGACCCGCCGCCGCACTGCCGCGCGGTCGGCTGGCTGTCGTCGGTGAAGGGGTCCCCGGGGTCCGTGCCCGGGTCGACGCCCGTCGGGGCCTCGGACGACGGCTCCTGCGCGGTCGGGGCGTCCGACGTCGGGGCCTCGGAGGTCGGGGCGTCCGACGACGGAGTCTCGGCCTGGGAGGTGGTGTCGTCGGACGCGGTGGTCTCGTCGTCGTCGGTCAGGGAGCGGACGACGAAGAAGGTGGCGACGCCGAGCAGCAGCGTCAGCACCACCGCGCCCACGACCAGACCGACCGTCCGGCCTGCACCGCCCTTGCCCTGGCCGGGCGGGACCGGCGGCTGCGCGCCGCCCCAGCCCGGCTGGCCCGGCTGGCCCGGCTGGGACGCCCACCCGGGCTGCGCCGGGTACTGCTGGCCGGGGTACTGCTGGCCCGGGTACTGCTGGCCGGGGTACTGCTGGCCGGCGCCGCCGCCGTACGACTGGTAGGTCGGGGGCGTCGGCGAGCTCGGGGGCGTGCTGCCCGGGAGGACGGTGGGGGTGTCGAAGGGGTTGGGCGGTGCGACCGGACCGGTCGTGTCGGGCCCGCTGCCCGGCGGGGCGGCGTACGGGTTGTCGGTGGTGTCCGAGCCCCACGACTGCCCGTCCCAGTAGCGGAAGGCACCGGGGCGCCCGGCGGGGTCGGGGTACCAGCCTGGAGTCGCCACGACCGGAAGACTAGGACACCAGGACGGCGCGGGTCGCGGCGTCGGCCGGGTAGAACGCCTCGATCGCGAGGCCGGAGACCGTGACCTCGCGCGGGGTGCCGAACACCGTCGTGGTCGAGACCAGCGACAGCACGGCGTCACCGACGCGCAGCCGCAGCGGCACCAGGATGCCTGCGGTGCGCTCACCGCCCTCCTCGTGGGCGGGTGCCGGGCCGTCGAGGTCGGCCAGCAGCGCGGCCAGCCGCGGGTCGCGGTCGGCGTCGTGCTCGGCCCGCAGCCGGGCGAGCAGGTGGGCGCGCCACTCGCCGAGGTTGACGATCCGCGGAGCCAGCCCGCCGGGGTCCAGCGTCAGCCGGACGACGTTGACCGGCGGTTCGAGCAGCGCGGGGGCGACACCGTCGAGGAGGGCGTAGACGGCGTCGTTGGCCGAGACGAGGTCCCACCCGGGGTCGACCACGAGCGCGGGGAACGGCAGGTGCGCTTCGAGGATGCCCTCGATCGCGGCCGCCACCTCGGCCATCGGCGGCGCCTGCAGCGGGAGCTCCGGGTGCGCGGGGGCGAAACCGGCGGCCAGCAGGCAACGGTTCTGCTCGCGCAGCGGGACCGCGAGGTGGTCGCACAGGCGCAGGATCATCGCGCTGGTCGGCCGCGCCCGCCCGGTCTCGATGAAGCTGACGTGGCGGCTCGAGACCCCGGCCCGGTGGGCGAGGTCGAGCTGGGACAGGTGCCGACGGCGACGCCACTCCCGCAGCAGGCTGCCGGCGTCCGCCGACTGCTCAGCGGGCATGGATGGCGAACGCCCGGGCCGGGAAACCGGAGCCCCCCAACGGCTTGGGCCAGCTCGCGACGATCAGGGCGCCGGCCTCGGGCACCTCGTCGAGGCGGGCCATGAGCTCGAGCTGCCACAGGTCGTTCTCGAGCAGCAGCAGCTCGAGGCCGTAGTCGCCGGTCGAGGTCGACGAGCCGGGGTCGGTGTCGGTCTGCTCGTGCCCGACGGCGACGACGCCGACCCGGGTGATGAGCTCCTCGAGCACCTCCCGCGACCAGCCGGGGACGTGGCTCGCACCGTCGTCGCCCCGGTTCTCGGTCGCCTCGGCGTCCGGCCAGCGCTTCCACCAGTCGGTGCGCAGCGCGACGAAGCAGCCCTCGGGCATCGGGCCGTGCCGCTCCTCCCAGGCCGCCACGTCGGCCAGGGTGGGGACGGCGTCGGGGTCGCGGGCCACGCGCTCGGAGATGTCGAGCACCACCAGCGGCAGGATCATCTGCTCGACCGGGACCTGGTCGAGGCTCCGGGCACCGTCGACGAAGTGCGACGGCGGGTCGACGTGGGTGCCCCACTGCCCCACCAGCGTGTAGCGGTGCACGTTGAAGCCCGCACCGGTCGTCATGTCGAAGGGCTGCGTGCGCTCCTCGTCGGGGAACTGCGGGAAGTGCGGCTGCCCGGGGTGGAAGGCGTGGGTGAGGTCTGTGAAGACGTGGTCGTCGAGCAGGTGGCGCTGGAGGGTCCACAGCGGGTGCGCGTCGGTCATGCGCCCAGGCTCGCACGCGGGCCGCCGCGACCCGACTACCTCGCAGGTAATCGCGCCGATGACCTGTCGGCGGTGGACTTCTCGACGTCAGCCCACCCCAGCCAACCCCGGGAGCCACCATGACCGACCAGATCCCCGCCTACGCCGTCGCCCACCTCCGCGACGTCGACCTCGGCGACGCGATCGTCGACTACCTCGAGCGGATCGACGCCACCCTCGCGCCGTACGACGGCCGCTTCCTCGTCCACGGCGGCGCGCTCACCCCCCTCGAGGGGACGTGGGACGGCGACCTCGTCGTGATCGCGTTCCCCAGCACCGGTGCGGCGCAGGCGTGGTACGACTCGCCCGGCTACCAGGCCATCCTGCCGCTGCGCGTGGACCACTCGCGGTCCGTCACGGCCATCGTCGAGGGCGTGCCGGCGGGGTACCGGGCGGTCGACACGCTCGCGTCGCTGCTCAGCGCGTCGTCGGAACCGTCATGAGGAACCCGTCGGCCACGAGCTCGGCCACCACCGGGAGGTAGGTGGCCCGGGTCTGGGCGGCGTCGGCCCCGAGCAGCTCGGCCACGGCGTCGAGGATGGCGCCGACCGACAGGTCCCCGTCGCAGGCCCCGACCAGGGCCGCCTCGACGGTGTCGGCGGTGCGGGCACGGCGGAAGCCGACCTGCTGGCGCAGCACGATCGTCTCGGGGTCCTCCACCCCCACGGG
>CALRVO020000364.1:0-4829 GCA_943371595.1 Sphingomonas paucimobilis | reverse complement strand
CCGCGTCGAGGGGGTCGTGCGCGTCGCCGGGCTCGCCGACTTCGCCGCTGCGGTCGAGGAGGTCGGCGGCGAGGTCGACGAGGGTCCCGACGGCGATCCCGACGGAGCCACGGTCGTGCTGGCGCGCAACGTGTCGGCCGAGGGCCGCTCGCGGGCGTTCGTCGGCGGTGCCTCGGTGCCTGTCGCCCGGCTGACCGAGGTCGCCGAGCGGCTGGTCGCGGTGCACGGCCAGTCCGACCAGCACCGGCTGCTGCTGCCCCGCGCCCAGCGCGACGCCCTCGACCGCTTCGGCGGCGACGCGGTCGCCCGGCTGCTGGCCACCTACGTCACGACCTACCGCGCCCTCGAGTCGACCAGTCGCGAGCTCGCCGAGGTCACGGCCTCGGCCCGCGAGCGGGCCCGCGAGGCCGACCTGCTGCGCTTCGGCCTCGGCGAGATCGAGGAGGTCTCGCCCGAGCCGGGTGAGGACGACTCCCTGGCCGCGGAGGAGTCCCGGCTCGGGTTCGCCGACACGTTGCGCACCGCGGCCGAGCAGGCCCGCGAGGCGCTGTCGAGCGAGTCCGGCGGCCCCGACGCCCTGGCGACCACCTCGGCGGCACGTGGGTTCCTCGAGAGCGTGCGCGACCACGACCCCGAGGCCGCGGGGCTGGCCGACCGGCTGGCCGAGGTGACCTACCTGGTCTCCGACGTCGCCGCCGACGTGGCGTCGTACGCCTCGCGCCTCGAGACCGACCCGTCGCGGCTGGCGACGGTCTCGGAGCGGCGGGCGGCGCTGACGGCGCTCACCCGCAAGTACGGCGACACCATCGACGAGGTCCTCGCGTGGGCGCAGCAGTCCTCGACGCGGCTGCTCGAGCTCGACGGCACCGACGAGCGCATCGCGGTGCTCACCGCCGAGCGTGACCGTCTGACCGCGGCGTTGACCGCCGCCGCCGCGGCGCTCAGCAAGGCCCGCACCAAGGCGGCGCGCCGCCTCGAGAAGCAGGTGACGGCCGAGCTGGCGTTGCTGGCCATGCCCCACGCCCGCCTGGCGATCAGCGTGACGCCGATCGAGCCGGCCGCCCACGGCGCCGACGACGTCCAGCTGCTGCTGGCCGCCAACACCGGTGCCGAGCCGCGTCCGCTCAACAAGGGTGCCTCGGGAGGCGAGCTGTCGCGGGTGATGCTCGCCCTCGAGGTCGCCCTGGCCGGCACCAGCCCGGTGCCGACGTTCGTCTTCGACGAGGTCGACGCCGGCGTCGGTGGCGCGGCCGCCGTCGAGGTCGGCCGCCGGCTCGCCGAACTGGCCCGCACCGCCCAGGTCCTGGTGGTCACCCACCTGCCCCAGGTCGCGGCCTACGCCGACCGGCACGTGCTGGTCCGCAAGGCCAGTGACGGCTCGGTCACCACCTCGGGGCTCACCGTGCTCGACGACGAGGCCCGCGAGAAGGAGCTCTCACGGATGCTCGCCGGCATGGCCGACTCCGACACCGCGCTGGCCCACGCCAAGGAGCTGCTCGAGGTCGCGCGCGCCGCTGTCCGCTGACCCCGCGACCTGGGATAGGATCGAATCCCGTGAAGGCGGCCCCGGTTGACCAGTCCAAGCACGTGTTCGTCACCGGCGGAGTCGCCTCGTCCCTCGGCAAGGGGCTGACCGCCTCGAGCCTGGGGCGTTTGCTGCGCTCGCGGGGCCTGCGGGTGACGATGCAGAAGCTCGACCCCTACCTCAACGTCGACCCCGGCACGATGAACCCCTTCCAGCACGGCGAGGTGTTCGTCACCAACGACGGCGCCGAGACCGACCTCGACATCGGCCACTACGAGCGCTTCCTCGACACCGACCTCAACGGTCGGATCGCCAACGTCACGACCGGCCAGGTCTACTCCAGCGTCATCGCCAAGGAGCGTCGCGGCGACTACCTCGGCGACACGGTCCAGGTGATCCCGCACATCACCAACGAGATCAAGGACCGCATCCTCGCGATGGGCGGACCCGAGATCGACGTCGTCATCACCGAGATCGGCGGCACCGTGGGCGACATCGAGTCGCTGCCCTTCCTCGAGTCGGCCCGCCAGGTGCGCCACGAGATCGGCCGCGACAACTGCTTCTTCCTGCACGTCTCGCTGGTGCCCTACATCGGCCCTTCCGGTGAGCTCAAGACCAAGCCCACCCAGCACTCGGTGGCGGCCCTGCGTCAGGTCGGTATCCAGCCCGACGCCGTCGTGTGCCGCGCCGACCGTGAGCTGCCCGACTCGATCAAGCGCAAGATCTCGTTGATGTGCGACGTCGACCAGGAGGCGGTCGTCACCGCGGCCGACGCCCCGTCGATCTACGACATCCCCAAGGTGCTGCACCGCGAGGGCCTCGACGCCTACGTCGTACGCCGTCTCGACCTGCCGTTCCGCGACGTCGACTGGACCGTCTGGGACGACCTGCTGCACCGGGTCCACCACCCCAAGGAGGACGTCACCGTCGCCCTGGTCGGCAAGTACATCGACCTGCCCGACGCCTACCTCTCGGTCGTCGAGGCGCTGCGGGCCGGGGGCTTCGCCCACGAGGCCAAGGTGCACGTGCGCTGGGTCGCCTCCGACGAGTGCGAGAGCCCGGCCGGGGCGGCCAAGCACCTCGGCGACGTCGACGCGATCATCGTGCCGGGCGGCTTCGGGATCCGCGGGATCGAGGGCAAGCTCGGCGCGCTGCGGTTCGCCCGCACCCACAAGATCCCGACCCTCGGCCTGTGCCTGGGCCTGCAGTGCATGGTCATCGAGTACGCCCGCAACGTCACCGGGCTGACCGAGGCCGCCTCGACCGAGTTCGACCCCGGCTGCGCCGAGCCGGTGATCGCCACGATGGAGGAGCAGAAGTCGTTCGTCGACGGCGCCGGCGACCTCGGCGGCACGATGCGGCTGGGGCTCTACCCGGCCGACCTGCTGGCCGGCAGCATCGTGCGCGAGGCCTACGGCGCCGATCGGATCGAGGAGCGGCACCGGCACCGCTACGAGGTCAACAACGACTACCGCGACCAGATCGCCGCGTCGGGCATGGTGTTCTCCGGGCTCAACAACGACCTGGACCTGGTCGAGTTCGTCGAGCTGCCCCGCGAGGTGCACCCCTACTACGTCGCCACCCAGGCCCACCCCGAGCTGCGCTCGCGGCCCACGCGGCCGCACCCGCTGTTCGCCGGGCTCGTCGGCGCGGCCATCGAGCGGCAGAAGGAGCTGCGGTTCCCGATCGAGGTGCCGCTCGACGAGACCGTGTCGGTCGACTGAGCCGAACCGAACCGAACCGAGCCGGGCCCCACGTGGGGCCCGGCTGGCGGGTCAGGCGACCGGGACGCCCCGGGCGCGCAGGCGGCGTACGAGGCGGTCGGTGCCGGTGTGCAGCTGGCTGCGCACCGTCGGGGTCGTGGCCGGGTCGGCTGCGGCTGCGCGGGCCCGGTCGACGAACGCCTGGTCGCCGACCTCGGGGAACAGCGCCCCGATCAGCCCGAGCACGTTGAGCATCGCGCCGGGTGGCAGTGAGATGACCAGGTCGAGGTAGGACTCGCAGTAGGGCAGGACGAGGTCGACCTGCTCGGGTCGCCAGAACGCGGTGCGGAAGTCGCCGAGCAACCCACCCGCGGGCACCTTGCGGTCGACGGCGGCCATCTGCCACGCGGCGGCCTTGGCCTCGGTGGTCGGACGCGCCGCCCGCACGATGTCGGCCCGCACCGCGGCGTCGGGGTCGGGGTCGGCCTGCTGGAGCGCGGCCACCGCGGCCTCGTCGTGCAGACCCAGCGCCGCCCGCTGGATCAACAGCCGCCAGTGCAGGTCGAGGTCATCGGCGACCGCCTCCTCGACCGGGCCCAGCTGGTCGGCCGCACCGGTCGCGGCAAGCGTCCGCAGTGCCGGTGTGCGCACGTCGGCGGAGCCCGCCAGCGCGGTCGCGCGCTCGGCCACCCGGGCCTGCTGGGCGGCGACCTGCTCCGACGGCGTCCACGACGTCGCGATCCGCGAGGCCAGGTCGAGCAGGGGCTCGACCAGCAGCGGCTCGTCCTCGCGGGCGAGGGCGTCGAGGAAGCAGTCGAGCACCGCGCCGGAGGACGCCTCGCCCTTGACCAGCATGTCCCACGCCGCGCTGAGCGCGACGGCCCGCGCCGTGGCGTCGGGCAGCCGCCCCGCCAGGGCGAGCAGCTGCTCGGCGGCCCCCTCGGTGCGCACCGCGGCGAACGTGGCGGCCCCCGCGTCGACCAGGTGCAGGTCGGCGTCGGGCAGGTCGGGCACGGGGGTGCGCTCGGAGGTGGTCGTGACGCGGGTCGTCGCGACGAGCTCGAGCGGGCCGCTGCCGGGGTCGCGGTAGGAGCCGACCTCGACCGTGTGCGGCCGCGGCGAGCCGTGGGGTGCGCTGGCGCGGAGCTCGGCACCTTGGTCGCCGACGACCAGGGTGAGGGTGTCGGTGCCGGCCCGGTCGAACCACGCGGTGGTCCAGCCGGCGAGGTCGACCCCGGAGGCCGCGCCGACGGCGTCCATCAGGTCGCTGAGCTGCGTGTTGCCCCAGGCGTGGTCGCGGAAGTAGGAGCGCAGCCCCTCGACGAAGGCGTCCTCGCCCACGTGGGCGACCAGCTGGCCCAGCACCGTGCAGCCCTTCTCGTAGGTGATGGCGTCGAAGTTGGCCATCGCCTGCGCGACGTCGGGGACCGCGCCGCGGATCGGGTGCGAGGCCGGGCCCATGTCGGCGGCGTAGGCGGCGGGCTGGGCGGCGAGCAGCTCGGAGGCGAGCGCCTCGGTGTAGCCGGTGGTGCGCACCTGCGCCCACAGCGCGGCCCAGGACGCGAAGGCCTCGTTGAGCCACAGGTCGTCCCACCACCGCA
>CALRVO020000363.1:0-4833 GCA_943371595.1 Sphingomonas paucimobilis | reverse complement strand
GACGACCACCTGCAGCCGGATCAGGCAGGGCGCGCCCGGGAAGCCCCAGGCGATGGTGCCGTGGGCCAGCAGGGTGCCGGAGCGGCCCCAGTAGTCACCCCGCACCAGGATGCCCGAGCCGGGCGAGGAGGTACCGGAGGAGCTGAACCCGACTCCCCCGCCTGCGCCCGTGATCGTCGCACCCCCGACCGGGTTGTTGTCGGCGATGTCGGACAGGGCGAGGCCGTGCTGCTGGTGGGGTCCGTCGAGATCGACCGGCGACTCGCCGAAGCCCACGAAGACACCCACCGACGTGCTGCTGCAGGAGAAGTCGAAGCGGGAGAAACCGGGGAGGTCGAGGACCCGGGTGGTGCCCTCGGGCACCGAGCGGATGACGGTGTGGACGCGCGGCACGGCACCGACGGCCAGGTCGCCGCGCTGCAGGCTGCCGTCCTTGACGTCCACCGAGCCGAGCGAGCCGTCCTTGACGTCGACGGAGCCGAGCGCCCCGTCGTTGACGTCCACCGAGCCGAGCGACCCGTTCTTGACGTCCACCGAGCGGAGCGACCCGTTCTTGACCTGCAGGCTGCCGACGGAGCTCCTCCCGACACCGACGCCCGCGTAGGCCGAGCCCGAGACGAGGACGAGCGCCGCGGCCACGAGGGCAGCGGGACGGAGCAACGAGGTGGTCATGGCTCATCGTCGACTCGTCCGCGACCGGGGGCCAGATGGTCTAGAGCGCTCCGGCTGCTCGGCCACGACCGCGGGTGCCTACCCTGGTCGCGTGCGGATCGCGCCCGACGACCTGAGCAGCGCCGAGATCGTGGCGTTCCTCGAGGCCCACGTCACCCAGCTCAGGTCGCTGTCACCGCCCGAGTCCACCCACGCCCTCGACCTCGCAGGGCTGCGGGCTCCGGGGGTGTCGTTCTGGTCGGCGTACGACGGGGGCGAGCTGGTCGGCTGCGCGGCGCTGAAGACGCTCACCAGCGAGCACGCCGAGCTCAAGTCGATGCGCACCGCGCCCCACCGCGTGGGGCAGGGCATCGGCGCGACCCTGGTCGCGTTCGTGCTCGACCGGGCGCGCGAGGCCGGCTTCTCCAGGATCAGCCTCGAGACCGGGAGCGAGGAGTTCTTCGCACCCGCACGTCGGCTCTACGCCCGTCACGGGTTCGTGGAGTGCGCGCCGTTCGGGGACTACCGTCCCGACCCGCTGAGCACCTTCATGACACGGGCACCGTGACGGCCTCGAGCTCGTCCTCGACGTACGTCGGGCGCGCCAGCGCCAGCCCGCACCAGGCGAGCGGGACCACCAGGACGGTGAGCCCGACGAGCGGGACCGTCCAGCCGTCGGTGAGGTCGTGCAGCACCCCGAAGCCGAACGGGCCGACAGCGGCGAAGGCGTAGCCGACCGACTGGGTGAAGGCCGACAGCGACGCGGTGCCCTCGGGGGTGCGCGAGCGCAGGCCGATGAGCACGAGCACCAGCGGGAAGGTGCACGTGCCGGCGCCGACCAGGACCGCCCAGAGCACGGCCAGGTCGCGCGGGGCCAGGGCGAGGCCGAGGTAGCCGACCGGGAAGCAGGCGGTGAGCGCGAGCACGAGCGGGGTGAGGTCGCGCATCCGGCCGGCCAGGGACGGCACGACGAAGGACAGCGGGATGCTCGTGCCGGTGATCACGCCGAGCAGCAGCCCGGCCGTGCTCGCCGAGAACCCGGCGTCACGGTAGATCGCGGCGAACCACCCGAAGACGGCGTAGGCCTGCAGCGCCTGCAGCGCGAAGAACGCCGCCATGAACCGACCGGTGCGGGTGCGGGCGATGGCCGCGAGGGAGATCCGGTCGGTGGCGACGGGTCGCTCGCGGTGCCGGTCGCGGCCGAGCAGCGCCAGCCAGGGCACGAGGGCGACGGCGGCGAGCAGCGACCAGGCCGCCAGCCCGGTGCGCCACCCGTCGGCAGCGCCGCTGGCCTCGCTGATCGGGACGGTGAGGACCGACGACGCGGTGATGCCGACGGCCAGGGAGGTGGAGTAGACGGCCGTGAGCGTGCCGACGCGGTCGGGGAAGTGCCGCTTGACCAGCGACGGGAGGACCACGTTGGCCACCGCCATACCGCCCAGGGCGAGCAGCGAGAGCGCCAGGAAGGCCGCGACGTCGTCGACCCGGCTGCGCGCGGCGAGCCCGACGACCACCGCGACCAGGGCGAGGGCGGTGAGTCGGTGCGGGCCGACACCCGCGGCCAGCCGGGAGGCCGCCGAGCCGAGGACGGCGAAGGCGACCACCGGCAGCGCGGTGAGGATCCCGGCCTCGGTGCCCGACATGTCGAGACCGGCGCGGACGTCGTTGAGGACCGGGCCGATACTGACCGCGGCCGGGCGCAGGTTGAGCGCCAGGACGACGATCCCGACGAGGACCAGGACGCGTCCGCGAGCCTCGCTCACGTCGCGGACGACGCGGATGACGCGGATGACGCGGGCGGCGCGGTGAGCTCGGTGAAGACCTGCTCGACCCGGGCCCGCAGCTCGTCGCGGGTGCCGGCGTTGTCGATGACGTGGGTGGCGATGGCCAGCCGCTGCTCGCGGGTGGCCTGGGAGGCGATCCGGGCCTCGGCGTCCTCGCGGGTCCAACCGCGGTCGCGGAGCATCCGCTCGATCCGCACCTCGTCGGGCACGTCGACCACGATCACCGCGTCGAAGCCGTCGGCCCGCCCGGTCTCGGCCAGCAGCGGGATGTCGTGGACCACCAGGTCATCGGGCCCGGTGGCGGCTTCGAGCGCGGCGTACCGCTCGAAGACGAGGGGGTGCACGATCGCCTCGAGGCGCTGGCGCTGCTCGGCGTCGTTGAAGACGATCGCCCCCAGCTTGGGGCGGTCGAGGTCGCCGTCGGGGGTGAGCACCTCGGTGCCGAACGCCGCGACCACCTGGTCGAGACCAGGGGTGCCCTTCTCGACGACCTCGCGGGCGAGCACGTCGCCGTCGATGATCGTCGCGCCCAGCTCGCGCAGGATCGCGGCCACCGAGCTCTTGCCCGAGGCCACCCCACCGGTCAGTCCCACTCTCACCCGACGACCCTAGTCGCCGCCGCCCCCGCCGCCTCCGCCGCCGTCGCCACCGCCACCGCCGTCGCCACCGCCACCGCTGTCACCACCGCTGCTGTCACCACCGAACCAGCCAGCGCCGCCGCCGCTGTCACTGCTGAACCAACCGCCGCCGTCGCCGCCGTCGGAGGAGCCACGCCGGGTGCGGCCACCGGGGCTGCGCGCACCGACGAGCACGAGGACGGCCACGACGACCACGAACAGCACGATCACGAAGGTCTTCACGGGGCCCACGTGCCCAGCCCGGCCCGGATCGAACCCCCTGCCGCCGACAACGTCAGCCGCGTGTCGGCACCTCCAAGACCGGACCCCCGAGCGCGGTCGCGGCCGTCGCCCGGCAGACCTCGTCCCAGGGGGTCGGGGCCAGGCCGAGCTCGCGCTCGGCGGCGGAGGAGTCGAGCACGTAGGGCCGCTGGAACTGGTAGACGGTCTCGCGCATCTCCTTGAGGAACCCCACGAAGACACCCCCCACCGTCAGCATCACCCCGGGCCAGGTGGCCACCACGACGGGCTCCCGGCCGGCGGCGCGGCACACGTCGGCGACGGTCTCGGCCTGGGTGCGGGCGGGGTTGGTCGGGGCGTGCCAGACCCGGCCGTGGGCCTCCGGGCGGGTCGCGACAGCCACGAGGGTGCGGGCCATGTCGCGCACGTCGGTGAACGAGTGAGGCACGTCGGCGCGACCGAAGACGCGCACCTTCCTGCCGGCCAGGGCCTGGGGCACGACGACCGGCACGTGGGCGTTGGTCACGCCCGGGCCCATGAAGTCGGACCCGCGGACCTCGACCGCCCGCAGCCGACCTGCCGCGTGCGCCGCTCGCGCCTCGGCCCACATGCTCGCCCGCAGCCGCCCCTTGACCCCGGAAGCGGCGTCCGGACGGCCCTCCACCATCGGGGCGTCCGTCGGTCCGTAGCCGTAGAGGCAGGACGCGGTCGCCAGGACGGCGCCGGTGCGCTCGGCAGCCGCGAGGAACGCCTGCGCCACCGGCGGCCACCAGGTCGGCCACACGTCGTACGACGGCGGGTTGACGCAGTTGTAGAGCGCGGCCGCGTCCTGCGCCAGCGCGGTCAGGGCGTCGACGTCGGTGACGTCGAGCGCGACGCGCCGTACGCCGTCGATCGCCTCACCCGCGCCCGACCGGCTCACCAGGACCACGTCGTCGTGCCCCTGGGCCACCAGCTCCCGGACCGTCGCGGTCCCCACCGGACCGGATCCGACCACCACGTGCTTGCTCATCGCGACTCCTCAGTCATTGGGAGAGCAGTGCTCTCGTTTCTCAGATCGTGTCACGCGAGTCCGCGAGTTTCAAGAGCACTGCTCTCTTTTGTTGTCAGCGCTCTGGATCGCAGGCAAGATCAACCGCATGCCCACCGCACCGAGCACCGCCCGCGCCACCGCCCGCGCCGAGCTGACCCGCGCGATCCTCGACAACGCCACGGCCCAGCTGGCCGAGGTGGGGCCGGCGGCCCTGTCGGTCCGGGCCATCGCGCGCGACCTCGGGATGGCGTCGTCGGCCGTCTACCGCTACTTCCCGAGCCGCGACGCGCTGCTCACCGCGCTGCTCGTCGAGGCCTACGACGACCTCGGCGCCGCCGTCGAGGCCGCCGACGCCTCCGTGCGCCGCGGCGACCTCCGCGGCCGGCTGCGCGCCATCGCCCGCGCGCTGCGGGACTGGGCGATCGAGCACCCCCACCAGTACGCCCTGGCCTACGGCTCCCCCGTGCCCGGCTACGCCGCCCCCGACGACACCGTCGCCCCGGCCACC
>CALRVO020000362.1:0-4856 GCA_943371595.1 Sphingomonas paucimobilis | reverse complement strand
GAGGTCGCGGACGGCCAGCGAGCGGTCCTTCACGTCCAGAGTCGTGACGGTGCCGTTCTTGATCTGCTTGCCGGTGATCATGCTGCCGGCGACGGCTCCGCCGGTGGAGCCCAGGAGCAGGCAGACGGCGCAGAGGAGCAGGACGACGGCGCGCGAGGTCGTGCGCGAGGCGGGGTGAGAGGTCATGCCCGGACGCTAGGACCGCACGGCCTCCAAGCACGTGAGCAGAAGTTACTCACCCGCCGTCGAGCGCCCGGGTGATCGCGGGCAGCACCTCGTCGACCGGGCGGCCCGACTCGAGCACCACCACGGTGGTGCCGCCGGCCCGGACCGGTGCCAGGACGGTGTCCATCACGTCGTCGAACTCCGCCCACGGGTGGTCGGTCTCGCCCCGCAGCCACCGTCGCAGCACGACGTTGTGGGCCGTGACGACCGAGGCGGCGAGCAGCTCAGCGTGCAGGTCGACCTCGGCCCGTCCGAGCTCGGCGAGCCAGCGGCGGGCGTGCTCGCGGAAGAGCCGTTGGTAGCCGAGCATGCTCGCGACCTCCCGGTCCCGCAGCGCAGGCACGGTGCGGGTCAGGCGGTAGCGGCTGAGGGCGACCGGTCCCTCGTCGAGGTACTGCTCGAGCACCAGCCCGGCCGCCTCCCGCACCGCGACCAGGTAGGTCTCGGCGGTGCCGGTGCCGAGACGGGCGGCGATCCGCGCCTGCAGCTCGTCGTGCCGCGGGAAGATCACGTCGTCCTTGGACCCGAAGGCGCGGAAGAACGTCGAGCGACTCACCCCCGCCCGCTCCACGATCTGCTCGACCGTCGTGGCGTCGTACCCCTGCTCGTCGAAGAGGGCGAACGCCGCCTCGACCATGCGCTCACGCGACGTCCGGCTCATCTTGGGATTCTCCACTCCGCGTGTGACACTGGGTCTCACCAGGACGATACCGAGTTTCAGGGGCGATGAAGATGACCGGCACGCAGTTCGACCTGTTCCGCACCAGCGACGACCACGAGGAGCTGCGCGCCGCGGTGCGCGACCTGGTGGCCGACAAGGTGACGCCGTACGCCGCCGAGGTCGACGAGACCGCGACCTACCCCCAGGCGGCCCACGACGCGCTGGTCGCCTCCGACTTCCACGCCCCCCACGTGCCCGAGGCCTACGACGGCGTCGGCGCCGACGCGCTGGCCACCTGCATCGTCATCGAGGAGGTCGCCCGCGGCTGCGCCTCGTCGTCGCTGATCCCCGCGGTCAACAAGCTCGGCTCGATGCCCGTCATCCTCGGCGCGTCGGAGGAGCTCAAGCAGAAGTACCTCCCGCGGCTCGCGGCCGGCGAGGGCTTCTCCTACGGCCTGTCCGAGCGCGACGCCGGCTCCGACACCGCCTCGATGAAGACTCGCGCGGTGCGCGACGGCGACGACTGGGTGCTCAACGGTCAGAAGTCGTGGATCACCAACGCCGGGGTCTCGGAGTTCTACACCGTCCTGGCCGTCACCGACCCCGAGGCGGGCCGCGGCAAGGGCATCAGCGCCTTCGTCGTCGAGAAGGGCGACGAGGGGTTCACCTTCGGCGCCAAGGAGCGCAAGCTCGGCATCAAGGGCTCCCCCACCCGCGAGCTGCTCTTCGACAACGTCCGCATCCCCGGTGACCGCATCATCGGCGAGCCCGGCACCGGCCTCCCCCTCGCGCTGCGCACCCTCGACCACACCCGCGTCACCATCGGCGCCCAGGCCGTCGGCATCGCCCAGGGCGCGCTCGACCTCGCCGTCGACTACGTCAAGGAGCGCCAGCAGTTCGGCAAGCGCATCGCCGACTTCCAGGGCATCCAGTTCATGCTCGCCGACATGGCGATGAAGCTCGAGACCGCCCGCCAGATGGTCTACGTCGCCGCCGCCAAGTCCGAGCGCGACGACCCCGACCTGTCGTTCTTCGGCGCGGCCGCCAAGTGCTACGCCTCCGACGCCGCCATGGAGATCACCGTCGACGCCGTCCAGCTGCTCGGCGGCTCCGGCTACACCCAGGACTTCGCCGCAGAGCGGATGATGCGCGACGCCAAGATCACCCAGATCTACGAGGGCACCAACCAGATCCAGCGCGTCGTGATGGCCCGCCAGGTGCTCGCCGGTACGACGTCCCGGCACTGAGCCCCTGGCGGACAGCCCGTCAGGTGGCGCCTGGCGCGGGCGGCACCGCGGCCGCGACCGCGTCGCCGCGACCTGCGGCCGGGACCGGCAGGACCATCGTCACCACGTAGGCCACGGCCACCGCCACGACCACCTCCGGCGTCGTCGACAGCCCGTCGGCGCCCAGGAGCAGGGTCGCCAGCAGGGTCGAGGTCAGCGGCAGTCGCAGCATGGCGGTGGACATCGCGCCGATCCCGATGCCGAGCGCCGGGGCCAACGGCAGCCCGGGCAGGTGGGACGCCACGATGCCGAGCACCGCTCCGACGAACAGCGCGGGAAACACCGGACCGCCACGGAACGCGCTCAACGAGAGCGCGTAGGCCAGCATCTTGCACCCCGCGAGCAGGAGCAGGACACCCACGGAGTAGTCCGAGGCGTGCGCGACCACGTCAGGCAGGTCGTCCTGGCCGGAGAACAGGACCTGGGTGAAGCTGCGACCCGACACCGCCTGGTACGTCGCCGCCGTCAGGCCGACACCGAGCCCCAGCGCCGCCGTCACCAGCACTCGACTGCGGTGGACCACGGGGCGCAGCGACAGGCCCAGCCAGTGGATCGCCCACCCGAGACAGGCGGCCGCACCGGCCAGCGGCACCGCCCAGGCGAGCGTCGCGACGGTGGGGGTCACCCCGGGCGGCACCACCGTGAGCGCCAGGGAGAAGTCCCCCAGGCCCGTCCAGCGGTCCAGACCCACGAACACGAGCGCACCGACGCCCGCGGCGAGCAGGCCGGGGAGCGCCACCAGGCCCAGGGTGGCACCCCCGATCCCGGCGGTCTCCATGACCAGGAACGCGGCGAGCACGGGTGAGCCCAGCAGGGTGCTGATCGCCGCGAAGCTGCCGGCCGAGGCCATCACGGTCACCGCCGTCGCAGGCGCGGACGTCCGGAGCTGGCGCACGACCAGCGCCGCGAGGCCACCGCCGATGGCGATGAGCGGGGCCTCGGGACCCAGCACGGCTCCCAGCGCCAGGGTCGTGAAGGACGCCAGGACGATCGCCGGCAGCTCGCGGTCGACCGGCGGTCCCCCACCGGTCACGAACCCGAACGCGGGCGAGTGCCCGCCGTTGCCCGGCAGGTGGCGGATGGTCAGCCCCGTCAGGAGCCCGCTCAGCACCAGGAACGGGATCGGCCACCAGGCGGGAGCACCGCTGTCCCAGAGGTCGTGGGGGAGGTCGTGGAAGAGGTACTCCTGGATCTGGGTGACCAGCGCGAGGAACCCGTAGGCGATCGCCGAGATCGGGACACCGAGCATGGTCGCCAGCACCAGGGCGGAGAGGTAGGCCCGCGACCGGACGACGGTCCTGGGATCCGCCCCCGCCCCCGCCCCCGCCCCCGCCCCCGGTGGTGGCTGGGGCGAGGTGGCGGCGTCGTCAGGCGGTGGCATGCGGTGCCCCTCGGGGTCTGCCCACGTCGGAGCCGCGGTCCTCGGGCTCGGGCACCGCTCACGATGCGCCCGCGAGCTGCCGCCGTCGTCACCCGTCACGGATGAGGACGACGCCCGTGGTTGGCTCGCCCGTCGGCGGGTCAGACCGAGAAGTCGCCGCGTCCGGCCCGGAACCGCCCGAGGATCGCGACCAGGGTCGCGATCTCGTCGGGCGCGAGCCCGACCTGCTCGAAGACCTGCTCGTTGAGCACCGCGGTGGCCTGCTCGACCAGCTCGAGGCCCGCCGGGAGCAGCACGAGGATCGCCGAGCGGCCGTCGTCGGGGTTGACGACCCGGTCGATCAGGCCGTCGTCCTTCAGGCGCGCGGCGAGGCTGGTCAGCGAGGTCGGGTGCACCTGGAGGCGATGCCCGGCGCGCAGCATCGTCATCCGCTGCTCGGAGGCGAAGCTCAGCAGCCGCAACAGCTCGAAGCGGGCGAAGGTCAGACCGAAGGGCCGCAGCAGCCCGTCGATCTGGGTGAGCAGCAGCTGCTGGGCCCGCATCACCGAGGTGACCGCGGCCATCCCCTCCGCGGCGTCGTCCCAGCCATGGGCGCGCCACTGGCGGCGGGCCTCGGCGATCGGGTCGCGACCGGGAACGGCGGGGGTGCTCACGGCATGGATCGTAGTGAGGACCAACCGATCCTCGACCCGCCGCATCTCTACGGTTGACCCTCTCCCTCGACCCGTGGAGCACCCCCCGATGCCACGACCTCCTGATGACGCCGACTACACCGAGCTGGTGCACGCCTGCTGGCCCGGTCTCTACCGGACGGCGTACCTGTTGCTCGGCGACGCCGCCGAGGCCGAGGACCTCGTGCAGACCGCGCTGGCCAAGACCTACGCGTCGTGGTCGAAGGTCCGCGACCTCGAGGCCGCACCGGCCTACGCCCGCACCACGCTGGTCAACACCGCGACGTCGTGGTTCCGGCGCCGGTCGTGGCGCAACGAGCGGCCGACCGAGACCCTCCCCGAGGTGACCGCCCCCGACCACGACCCGACGGACCGTCCGACCCTGGTCGCCGCGCTCGCGCAGCTCCCGCCGCGACAGCGCGCCGCCGTCGTCCTGCGCTACTACGACGACCTCAGCGTCGCCGACACCGCCACCGCCCTCGGGGTCACCGAGGGCACCGTCAAGAGCCAGACCTCCGACGCCCTCGCCACGCTGCGCGTGCTGCTCGGCGACGAGGTCGTCCCCCAGACCCTGGGAGCACACCATGACTGAACGCCTCACCCAGCTGCTCGTCCGCGAGGCCGAGAACCTC
>CALRVO020000361.1:0-4859 GCA_943371595.1 Sphingomonas paucimobilis | reverse complement strand
CGTACGCCTTGGCGATCTCGGGGGCCTTGGCACCGGCACCGACGATGGGTCGGGTGACGATCTCGATCAGGGGGATGCCGGCGCGGTTGTAGTCGACCAGGGAGTAGTCGGCGCCGTGGATGCGGCCGGTGGCGCCACCGACGTGCAGCGACTTGCCGGTGTCCTCCTCCATGTGGGCACGCTCGATCTCGACGCGCACCGTCTCGCCGCCGACCTCGACGTCCATGTAGCCGTCGAAGCAGATCGGCTCGTCGTACTGGGAGGTCTGGAAGTTCTTGGGCATGTCGGGGTAGAAGTAGTTCTTGCGCGCGAAGCGGCACCACTCGGCGATGTCGCAGTTGAGCGCCAGCCCGATGCGGATCGCCGACTCGACGGCCTTGCGGTTGACCACCGGCATCGCGCCGGGCAGGCCCAGGCAGGTCGGGCAGACCTGGGTGTTGGGCTCGCCGCCGAAGACGGCCGGGCAGCCGCAGAACATCTTGGTGTTGGTGTTGAGCTCGACGTGGACCTCGAGGCCGAGGGCCGGGTCGTACGACGCCAGCACGGCGTCGAAGTCGACGAGGGCGTCTGCGGTGCGGGCCATCAGCGGGGTCCTTCCAGGACGGGGGCCTTGTCGAGCAGCGGGCCGCCCCACCGGTCGAGCAGCGCGGCCTCGAGGGCGGCGCCGACGCGGTAGACGCGGTCGTCGGCCAGGGCCGGGGCGAGCACCTGCATGCCGGCGGGCAGGCCGTCCTCGTCGGCCAGGCCGCTGGGCACCGAGATGCCGGGGACACCGGCGAGGTTGGCGGGGATGGTGGCGAGGTCGTTGAGGTACATCGCCAGCGGGTCGTCGAGCTTCTCGCCCAGCTTGAACGCCGTGGTCGGTGCGGTCGGCGACAGCAGCACGTCGGCCTTTGCGAACGCGGCGTCGAAGTCGCGCGAGATGAGGGTGCGTACCTTCTGGGCCTGGCCGTAGTAGGCGTCGTAGTAGCCGCTGGACAGCGCGTAGGTGCCGAGGATGATGCGGCGCTTGACCTCGTCGCCGAAGCCGGCGTCGCGGGTGGCCCGCATGACCTCCTCGGCCGACGGGGAGTCGACGCCCTCGGGCAGCACCCGCAGGCCGTAGCGCATCGCGTCGAACTTGGCGAGGTTGCTCGACGCCTCGGCCGGCAGGATCAGGTAGTAGGTCGCCAGCGCGTGCACGAACGTCGGGCACGACACCTCGACGACCTCGGCACCCATCGAGACCATCAGGTCGACGGACTCGGTGAAGCGCGCCATCACGCCGGGCTGCCAGCCGTCGCCGGCCAGCTCGCGGATCACGCCCACCTTGACCCCGGTCAGGTCGCCACCGGCGCCCTGGCGGGCCGCGCCGACGAGGTCGGGCAGGGGTACGTCGGCCGACGTCGAGTCACGCGGGTCGTGGCCGCCGATGACCTCGTGGAGCAGCGCCGAGTCGAGCACGGTGCGGGTCACGGGACCGACCTGGTCGAGCGAGTTGGCCAGGGCGACCAGGCCGTAGCGCGAGACCCCGCCGTAGGTCGGCTTGACCCCGACGGTGCCGGTGACCGCGCCGGGCTGGCGGATCGAGCCGCCCGTGTCGGTGCCGAGGGCCAGCGGCGCCTCGAACGAGGCGACCGCGGCCGCGGAGCCGCCGCCGGAGCCGCCGGGGATGCGGTCGAGGTCCCACGGGTTGTGGGTCGGGCCGTAGGCGGAGTGCTCGGTGGAGGAGCCCATCGCGAACTCGTCCATGTTGGTCTTGCCGAGGATCGGCAGGCCGGCGGCGCGCAGCCGCGCGACGACCGTGGCGTCGTACGGCGGGATCCAGCCCTCGAGGATCTTGGACCCGCACGTGGTCGGCAGACCCTCGGTCGCCAGCACGTCCTTGACCGCGATCGGGACACCGTCGAGCGGGGACGCCGTCGAGCCGGAGGCCCGGCGCTCGTCGGCCGCGGCCGCCTGGGCCAACGCACCCTCGGCGTCGACGTGGAGGAAGGCGTGGACCGCCCCGTCGACCTCGGCGATGCGGTCGAGGTGGGCCTGGGTGAGCGCGACCGAGGTGGTCGTGCCGTCGGCGAGCGCGGCGGCCATCTCGGCCGCGGTGCCGCGGATGGAGGTGCCTGAGGTGCTCACTGCTCGTCCCCCAGGATCCGCGGCACGGCGAAGCGCTGCTGCTCCTGCTCGGGCGCGCCAGACAGCGCCTGCTCGGGCGTCAGCCCGGGCACGACGACGTCCTCACGGAAGACGTTGGTCAGCGGCAGCGCGTGCGACGTAGGGGGCACGTCGTCACCGGCCACGGCGCTGATCGAGGCCACGGACTCGAGGATGACCGACAGCTGGGGCGCGAGGTGGTCGAGCTCGGCGTCGTCCAGGTCGATCCGGGCGAGCGTCGCCAGGTGGGCGACCTCGTCTCGGGTGATCTCAGGCATGGGCAGGAGCCTAGTGCCGGAGCCCGCGGAGGCTCACGCTGGCACGATGGACCCATGCCCGTCACCCGCGGATTCACCGGCAAGCGCCGCGCCGAGGCGGCCGGTCGCTCCGACCGTCTCCCTCCCGGCCAGTACGACACCGGCGGCCAGTGGCCGACGCTGACCGCCGAGGTCACCCCGCACCTCGACCCCGAGCAGTGGTCGATCACCGTCGACGGCCTGGTCGGCACCCAGCGCACCTGGTCGTGGCGCGAGCTGCACGCCCTGCCCGGTGACACCTACTACGGCGACATCCACTGCGTGACCACCTGGAGCCGGTTCGACACCATCTTCAGCGGCGTCAGCGTCGACACGCTCCTCGAGGCCGCCGGACCGCTGCCCGAGGCGGCGTACGTCATGGCGCACTCGACCACCGGCTACACCACCAACCTGCCGCTCGACGACGTCCTGGGCGGCAAGGCGTGGGTGGTGTGGGAGGCCGACGGCAAGCCGCTGAGCGACGAGCACGGCGGGCCGGTGCGGCTGCTCGTGCCCCACCTCTACTTCTGGAAGTCGGCCAAGTGGGTCACCCGGCTCGAGCTGATGGCGCACGACCGGCCCGGTTTCTGGGAGAGCAACGGCTACCACGACCGCGGCGACCCGTGGCTCGAGCAGCGCTACCAGGGCGACCCGTGATGGAGGCGACCGCCTGGACCACCGCCACGATCGCCGAGATCGACCGGCCCGACGGCCGCCTGGCCCGGATCCGCCTCGACGTCGCCGACCGGGTCGACCACCTCCCCGGCCAGCACTACGTCGTGCGCCTGCGCGCCCCCGACGACTACACCGCCCAGCGCTCCTACTCGATCGCCTCCGACCCGGCCGACCGGCTGGTCGAGCTGATGGTCGAGCGGATGCCCGACGGCGAGGTCTCCGGCCACCTGCACGACGTCGCCGAGGTCGGTGACGTGCTCGAGGTGCGAGGGCCGCTCGGCGGCTGGTTCACCTGGTCCGGGGAGACCACGGCCGTCGCCATCGGCGGGGGCAGCGGCATCGTGCCGATCGTCTCGATGCTGCGGTACGCCGTCCGCACCGGTCAGGCCGACCGGCTGCGGGTGGTCGCGGTGGGGCGCACCCTCGACGAGCTGCCCTACGCCGAGGAGCTGCTGGCCGCCGGGGCGTTCGTGGCGCTGACCCGCGAGAACCTCGGCAGCCGGGTCGCGGCACCGCCGTACCCCGAGGAGGTGCGCGACCTCGTGGATCTGCCCACGCCGGCCGAGGCGGCCTACGTGTGCGGGTCGGTCGGGTTCGCGTCGTTCGCGACGCGGGTGCTCGGCGAGGCCGGCATGCGCGCCTCGGCGATCCGCGTCGAGCAGTTCGGCGCCACGGGCTGATCCACGTCGGTCGAGGTGCGAGGAGCCCTGGCGACGAGCCTCGAGACCACCGCAGCATCAGGTCGGGTCGAGCGGCACGTGCCGTGGTTTCGAGGCTCGCTGCGCTCGCACCTCAACCACCGTTGATGGCTACTCCCGCACGAGGGTGACGGTGCGCTCCCCCGGCTCGAAGCCGAGGCCGCGGTAGAGCACCCCGGGCACCGGGTAGTCCTGGTCGCCGCGCGGGCAGACCAGCGCCTGGGTCGCGCCCGCCGCCCGGGCCGCGGTCAGGGCGGCGACGCTGACAGCACCGGCCAGCCCACGTCGTCGGTGGTCCGGCGCGCAGCCGACCGGCTCCACGAGGGCGACCCCGGTCGCGTCGTCGAGCCACACCAGGCACGAGGCGACCCAGGCACCGTCGGGGGCGACCGCCACCCAGTCGAGGTCGGCACGGTAGGGCGGGGTCGCCATCAGGGCGTCGTAGGCCGCCGTCGTCACCCGCGAGGAGCCGCCGGGCGGCGTCCAGGCGGCCCGGTGGCAGGCGGCACGTGGAGCGGCCTCACCCGGTTGCACCGCGCGCAGCCGGTAGCCCGGCACCTCCGGCACCGGCTGCAGCCGCGCCAGGTCGAGGTGGTGGTGGGTGAACCACGGGCCCTTCTCCGGCACGAACCCCGCCTCCCCCAGCACCGTCAGCAGCAGGTGCTCGGAGGCCAGCACCATGGTCCGGGTCACCGGCTCGGACTCCTGGTGGGCGGCCTGGTCGAGGAACCACGCGACCACCTCGCGGGCGACGTCGGTGGCCCAGGGGTGCGCGCCGTCGACGCACAGCTCGAGCCAGTCGGGCTCCTCGGCCCAGCCCCAGCCGACGACCTGGCCGTCCTCGACCCAGGTGCGCACGACGTCGGAGGTCTCCTCGGCGTACCGCGCGCTCCAGGCGAGCTGGCCCGGGTGGTGACGGGTGCTGCGCGTCCACGTGCGCGACGCGAGCGACTGCAGGGCGAGGAGGTCGTCGTGGTGCACGGGACGACCCTAGGGGGCGTCACCTCCGGAGGGGTGGTTGAAACTTCACCCACCCGCTGTGACGGTGGGGCGCATGACG
>CALRVO020000360.1:0-4862 GCA_943371595.1 Sphingomonas paucimobilis | reverse complement strand
CCCGGCGCTCGCCTCCGACGTGCACGACCTGCACGGCCTGCGCCGGGTCGGCGAGCTGCTCGCCGACCAGTAGGCCGGCCGGCGAGCCGGCCCGAGGTCGGACCGTGAGGTCAGACGTTGAGGGACTCGCGGGTCACGGCGTCCTTGCGGGCGGTCTCGAGCAGCTGGCGCCACGAGGCCGTCGGCCGGCGACGCAGGAGCGCCCGGCGCTCGCGCTCGGTCATGCCGCCCCAGACTCCCCACTCGATCTGGTTGTCCAGCGCCTCGGCGAGGCACTCGGTGCGGACGTCGCACCCCTGGCACAGCGTCTTGGCCTTGTTCTGCTCGGCGCCGCGCACGAACAGCTTGTCCGGCTGCTCGGCCTTGCAGGCAGCACGAGGCGCCCAGTCTTCAACCCACATGGTGATGTCCCCACATCTGTGTACAGAGAGATCCGCGCCCCCATGACGCCCGACCTGTCCCCTTCGTAAGGTCAAAGGTAAAGAATGCGCCGGGATTCTGATAGACCTCGTTCGACCCAACTTCCCTAGTCCCAAATGACTAGCCCGGTCTGACTACCCAGATGCTGGGGTCGGTGGCGCACGAAAATGCGTCGTACCGGGCCCTCCCGTACATTGGTGGACGTGTCCAGGCCCAGGTCAGAGCGCCCCCGACCCACGACCATCCTCTCCCACCTCGGGGTGATGGTCGTCGTCTCGGTCGTCCTCGGCGTCGTCGTCTCCGGTCTCGCGATCCCGTTCGCCGGGCTCCTCGGCTTCGCCAGCAAGAGCACCGCCGACGCGACCGACGACCTCCCGCTCGAGCTCGAGACGACGTTGCTGCCGCAGAAGACCACGATCTTCGCCGCCGACGGCAGCGTCCTGGCGACGGTCTTCGACCAGAACCGCATCATCGTCTCGCTCGACCAGATCTCGCGCACGATGGTCGAGGCGCTGGTCTCGATCGAGGACTACCGCTTCTACGAGCACGGTGCGCTCGACCTCAAGGGCACCGCTCGCGCCCTGGTCACCAACCTCGGCTCCGGCGGCGTCGTCCAGGGTGGGTCGTCGATCACCCAGCAGCTGGTCAAGCAGACCCTGCTCACCGCGGCCAAGACCAAGAAGGAGCGGGCCGCGGTCACCGACGACACCTACGCCCGCAAGATCAAGGAGCTGCGGTACGCGATCGCCCTGGAGAAGAAGCACTCCAAGGACTGGATCCTCGAGCGCTACCTCAACACCGTCTACTTCGGCGACGGCGCCTACGGCATCCAGGCCGCGGCCAAGCACTACTTCGACGTCAACGCCCGCAACCTCAACCTCAACCAGTCCGCGATCCTGGCCGGTCTGGTGCAGAACCCCACGGGCTTCGACCCCACCAACCACCCCGACCGGGCCCTCGACCGTCGCGACGTCGTGCTCGACCGGATGGCCCAGCTCAACGTGATCACCCAGGAGAAGGCCGACGCCGTCAAGGCCCGTGGCCTCAAGCTCGACCCCCAACCCAAGGCCAGCGGCTGCATCAGCAGCCGGGCGCCGTTCTTCTGCAACTACGCCCTCGAGTTCCTCTACCGCGACAAGGCGCTGGGGCGCAACGTCGAGGAGCGCAAGAGCCTCATCCAGTCCGGCGGGCTCAAGATCTACACGACGATCGACCTGGGCGACCAGAAGGCCGCCGACGACTCGGTGCAGGGCAACGTGCGCGCCACCGACCAGGCCATCGGCGCCCTGGCGATGGTCGAGCCCGGCACCGGCGACGTCAAGGCCATCGCGCAGTCGCGGCCGATGGGCGCCAAGAAGAACATCGGCCAGACCTACCTCAACTACGTCGTCCCCTCCCAGTACGGCGACTCCAACGGCTTCCAGGCCGGCTCGACGTTCAAGGCCTTCGTGCTCGCGTCGGCCATCGAGGACGGCACCCCCCTCAACGAGGTGCTCCCCTCCCCCAACGGCCCGGTGACGTTCCAGGAGGAGGACTACGAGGACTGCGACGGCGAGCCCTACGGCTACGGCGACTTCCCGATGGCCAACTCCGTGCAGTCCGGAGGCGCCGAGAACCTCTACACCGGCACCCGCAACTCGATCAACACGTTCTTCTTCAACCTCGAGAAGGAGACCGGCATCTGCGAGCCCTTCGAGCTGGCCAAGGACATGGGCGTGCGGCTCACGGCTCCGGAGGGCGTCAAGAACGCCGCTGGCGACCGCATGCTGATCTCCCCTGAGCGGGTCCCGAACTTCACCCTCGGCGTGGCCAACGTGAGCCCGCTGGAGATGGCCGAGGCCTACGCGACCTTCGCCGCCCGGGGCACGCACTGCGCATCCCGTCCGGTCACCTCGATCGAGGACGCCAACGGCACCCTGCTCAAGGAGTACCCCACCCGCTGCTCGCAGGTGATGTCCACCTCGACCGCCGACGCCGTCAACGACATCCTCACCGGCGTCATCGAGGGTGGCTTCGCCGCCGCCCAGGACCTCGGCATCCCGGCGGCCGGCAAGACCGGCACCACCGGCACCACCGAGTCCTCCCCGGCCGTGTGGTTCATGGGCTACACCCCCCAGCTGGCCACGGCGGCGATGATCGCCGGCGCCAACGACTTCGGCACCCCGATCGGCCTCGACGGCCAGGTCATCAACGGTGTGACCGTCAGCGCGTCCGGGTCCGGCCTGGCCGCCCCCATGTGGGGTGACGCGATGAAGGCGATCGTGGCCAACGGCGGCATCGACTTCGAGGACTTCGTGGCTCCGGTCGACGTCCCCGGCTACGGCCAGACGAGCGTCTACGTCGCCCCGCCGCCCAGCAGCAGCCCCAGCCCCCCCAGCGGTGGCAACGACAACGGGGGCAACGGCAACGGTGGCGGCCGGGGCAACGGCGGCGGGCGGCGCTGAGCCGCGCCGAGCGCTCAGCCGGGCGCTCAGCCGAGCTGGCGGCGTACCTCGGCGGCGACGGCGCCGCCGTCGGCCCGGCCCTTGACCTGCGGCTGGACGATGCCCATCACCTGGCCCATCGCCCGCATGCCCTCGCCGGCCGCGCCGGTCTGCTCGACGGCGGCGGTCACGAGGGCCGCGATCTCCTCGGCCGTCAGCTGCTGGGGCAGGTAGCGCGCGATCACCTCGGCCTCGGCGCGCTCCTTGGCGGCGCTCTCGGCCCGGCCGCCCTCGTCGAACGCGGTGGCGGCCTCGCGGCGCTTCTTGGCCTCCTTGGTGAGGACGTCGAGGACCTCGGCGTCGCTGAGCTCGCGCGCCTCGTCGCCGGCGACCTCGGCCGTCGTGACGGAGGTCAGCACCATCCGCAGGGTCGAGGAGCCGAGCTTGTCGCGCGCCTTGATCGCGGTGGTGAGGTCGTCGCGGAGCTGCTCCTTGAGGGTGGCCATGCCGGCCATTGTGGCAGCCTGTGAGCGTGTCTCCGACCGGGTTGTTGCTGCGCTCCGCCACGCTGGCCGCCCTGGGCGGCGCCGGGCTCACGGCGTACGCCGCCCACGAGGCCCGGGCCTACACGCTGCGACGCGTCGAGGTGCCGCTGCTGCCGCCCGGCGCCCGTCCGCTGAGGGTGCTCCACCTCAGCGACCTCCACATGACCCCCGGCCAGCGCCGCAAGCAGGAGTGGGTGCGCGGGCTGGCGGCCCTGCGACCCGACCTCGTGATCGACACCGGCGACAACCTGTCGCACCGCGACGCGGTGCCCGTGGTGTGCGACGCCCTCGGGCCGCTGCTCGACGTGCCCGGGGTGTTCGTGCACGGCTCCAACGACTACTTCGAGCCCACGCTGCGCAACCCGCTGCGCTACCTGCTGCCCGACGACGGCCGGCGCCACACCGAGTCGCCCCAGCTGCCGTGGCCCGAGCTGACCCGGCGCTTCACCGACGCCGGTTGGCGCGACCTGACCAACCGTCGCGACACCATCGCCGTCGGCGACCTGACCCTCGCCTTCGCCGGGGTCGACGACCCGCACCTGTCCTACGACCGGCTCGACGTGGTCGCCGGCCCGGCCGACCCGAGCGCCGACGTACGCCTCGGGGTCGCGCACGCGCCCTACCTGCGGGTGCTCGACCAGTACGCCGCCGACGGCTACGACGTGATCGTGGCGGGCCACACCCACGGCGGTCAGGTGTGCCTGCCGGGCGGGCGCGCCCTGGCCACCAACTGCGACCTCGAGCCGGCCCGGGCCCGCGGGCTGCACCGCCACCCCGCCGACTCCCGCGACGGCGATCCCGGGTCGGCCTGGTTGCACGTCTCGGCCGGGCTCGGCACCAACCCCTACGTCCGGTTGCGCCTGGCCTGCCGCCCCGAGGCGACGCTCCTGACGCTCGTGGCCCGGCCACCGCAGGGGTGATACCGATTGCCGGGGCGCGCTCGCGCTCGGGTATGCTCCTGTGCTTGTGAGCCGGTTTCGATCGGCGCACGTTCGGGCTGTGGCGCAGCTTGGTAGCGCGCTTCGTTCGGGACGAAGAGGCCGCAGGTTCAAATCCTGTCAGCCCGACTCTTCACCACACGTCGACCCCGGCCGGTTCTCCGGCCGGGGTCGCGGTGTCTCTGCCAGACTGGACGCCATGCCCGACGACGACGACGCCCGCCCGAGCCTGGAGCCGCCCCGGCTGTTCGGCCGCCGCCGGACGTCCCGCACGCCGGTCGCCGACGAGGAGACCTTCGAGGACGCCGGTCACGACGACCCCACGGCGGTCCTCCCCGTCGAGCCCGCCGCAGAGCCCGCTGCAGAGCCCGCCGCAGGGCCCGCCGTGCGGCGTACGCCGCGTGCCACCCGCACCCCTCGCGACCGCAGCCAGCCGTTGCTCCAGGGCCGCCAGGCCGCGGCACTCGTCGGGGTGCTGGCCGGGCTGTCGCTGATCGGGTTCACCTGGGTGGGTTTCCGCGGCTGCGAGGCCCTTC
>CALRVO020000359.1:0-4870 GCA_943371595.1 Sphingomonas paucimobilis | reverse complement strand
GGAAGTCGTCGGAGGCGCTCATCGCCGCCTCGACCGCGCGCTTCTGCCGGGTCGAGCGCGTGCCGGACGCCGTGCGGGCCACGCTCTGGTCGTTCAAGGAGGTCCTCCGGGGTCGCTGGTGGAGCCCACGCTACCCGGCACCGGACCGGCACGAACGAGAACCAGTCGCACGACGCGGGCCAGCCCGAGGGGTCCCATCCCTAACGATAATGGTGTTCACTACGTGCAGACCTCAGCACGTTCGCGACCGAGAGGCACCCCGTGACCAGTCCCGCTCCCGCCCGGGAGGCGACCGACGTACGCCGGCGGCCGGTCGGTCAGGTCGAGGTGGTGGCCCTGGCCATCCTCGCCGTCCTGCTCAGCGGCACGTGGCTCGTGCCGCTGCTGGACCACCCGTCCCTCGCGACGTGGAGCACGATCTTCGTCGCCATCGTGATCCAGTCGACGCCGTTCCTGGTCGTCGGCGTGATCCTGTCGGCCGTCATCTCGGCCCTGCTCTCCGAGCGCCTGCTGGGCAAGGTCGTGCCCAAGAACCCCGCGCTCGGCGTCCCGGTCGCCGGGATCGCCGGCATCGGCCTGCCGGGCTGCGAGTGTGCCGCGGTGCCGATCGCCGGCAGCCTGATGCGCCGCGGCATCGCCCCCGCGGTCGCGCTGACGTTCCTGCTCGCCGCGCCCGCGATCAACCCGGCGGTGCTGGTCTCGACCGCGGTCGCGTTCCCCGGGCAGCCCGAGATGGTCGTCGCCAGGTTCACCGCGTCGTTGCTGACCGCCGTCCTGGTCGGCTGGTGGGTGCTCTCGCGCGGCGCCAGGCTGCCGATCACCAAGCGGCTCCAGGCGTTCGGCGCCGACATGAGCACGCGCGAGAAGTTCGTCGAGACCGTGCGCCACGACTTCCTGCACGCCGCGGGCTTCCTGGTCATCGGTGCGATGCTCGCCGCCGCCATCAACTCGTTCGTGCCGCGCGCGATCGTCGACACGGTCGCGGGCCAAGCCGTCCTCGGCGTCCTCACCCTGGCCGCCTTCGCGTTCCTCGTCGCCCTCTGCTCCGAGTCCGACGCCTTCGTCGCGGCCAGCTTCACGGCCTTCTCCAGCACCGCCCAGCTGGTCTTCCTCGTCGTGGGCCCGGCCATGGACGTCAAGCTGGCCACGATGGAGGCCGGCACCTTCGGGGGCGCCTTCGCCCGCCAGTTCGTGCCGGTGGTCATCGGTACGGCGATCCTGTCGGCCTGCGCGGTCGGGTGGTGGCTGCTGTGAGGTCGTCCCCGTACGCCGCCCTGCGCGACCGGCTGGCCCGCGGCACGATGACGCGCCCCACGCAGGGCCTGCTGATGGCGTTCCTGGGCGCCGTGCTCGTCCGGCTCTCCCTCACCGACGCCTACCTGCGCTACGTCACCTCGTGGATGAAGTGGCCGATCCTGGTCAGCGGCGTGCTGCTGGTCGGCCTCGCGGTCGGGCTGGTGCTGGCGGAGCGGACCGACCACGCCCACGACGACGGGCACGACGACGGGCACGACGACGGGCACGGCCACGGACCGATCCCGCTGGTCGCGTGGCTGCTGGTGCTGCCAGGCCTGGTCACCTTCGTGATCAGCCCACCCCAGCTCGGGTCCTACCTGGCCGAGCGTCGTGCCGGCGAGGCGCAGACCGTCGCCCAGCCCGCGTCGCTGACCGACCTCGAGGCCGGTGAGGTGGTGCCGGTGGACGTCACGGAGTTCATCTGGCGCGCGCAGGACGGCGGCACGACGCTCGAGGACCAGCCCGTCGAGCTCACCGGCTTCGTGTCCTACGACAAGGACCAGCACTGGTACGTCACCCGGATGACCATCGGCTGCTGCGCCGCCGACGCCATCTCCTACCAGGTCCGGGTCGACCAGGGGGACGACGCGACACCGCGCCCGCCGCGCGACCAGTGGGTCAAGGTCACCGGCACCTACGCGACCGGGACCGGCACCGACGGCCGGACGCCACCCGTCCTCGCCGCCAGCCAGGTCGAGCGGGTCGAGACGCCCGCGCAGACCTACGAGTGATGACTCCCCGACCCCGCGCCCTGCTCGCACCGGCCGCCGTGGCCGCCGTGGTCGCCACGGCGCTGAGCGTCGGCGACCACGACGACTCCCCGTCGGACCCGTCAGGACGACAGGGACGGGCACCGCAGCAGGCACCGCAGCAGGCAGCGCCGCGGATCGTCCCGGCGCAGGAGTTCTGCGACGGCTTCGGCGCGCTCGCCGCGGCGCGGGAGGCCCAGCTGGGCGCCGCGTCCCCCGAGGCGGTCCAGGACCTCAAGGATGCCGCCGACCAGGTCTCCGACCTCGCCGTGGGCACGGCGATGCCCGACACGGCACGCGCCGGCGTCGACTACGTGGTGGCGGCGTTCCGGAGGCTGCCACTCGACGCGAGCGCCCAGGACGTCGTCGAGGCCGACGACGCCGCCACCCTCACCGACGACGCCCACGCCGAGGCCCTCTCGGCGTGGATCGCCGAGAGCTGCCGCGCGACCCTGCTGTCCGGTGCTAAGTGAGAACGATTCTCGTTTTGATGTAGGCTCCGGCTCATGAAGCGAGCCATCCTCACCACCACCTCCCTCCTCGCCCTCGGTGGCCTCACGGCCTGCGGCTCCGCCTCAGGGGACGACGAGGGCTCCGGCAGCGACGCCGTCACCGTCGTGGCCTCGACCAACGTGTGGGGCGACGTCGCCGCGCAGGTCGGCGGCGACCTGGTCGACGTCACGTCGGTCATCGACGACCCCTCGAAGGACCCCCACGACTTCGAGGCCGACGCGACCACGCTGCTGACGGTCTCGGAGGCCGACCTGGTCATCGAGAACGGCGGCGGCTTCGACGACTTCGTCGGCACGATGCTGTCCTCCGCCGACACCGACGCCGCGGTGGTCAACGCCTTCGAGGTCTCGGGCAAGGCCGACGGCGCTCCCGAGGGCGCCGAGGTCAACGAGCACGTCTGGTACGACGTCCCGACCGTCGCGAAGGTCGCCGACCGGATCGCGACCGAGCTGGGCGAGGCCGACCCCGACAACGCCGACGTCTACACCGCCAACGCGGCGGCGTTCACCGACCAGCTCGACGAGCTCGTCGCGACCGAGGCCGACCTCGAGCCCACGCTGCGAGGCACCCCGATCGGGATCACCGAGCCGCTGCCGGTCTACCTCGCCGACGCGCTCGGCCTGGTCGACCGGACGCCCGAGGAGTTCGCCGAGGCCATCGAGGAGGGCGAGGACGTGCCGGTGCGCGTGCTCCAGGAGACGCTGGCCCAGATCGAGGGCGACGACATCGACCTGCTCTTCTACAACGACCAGACGACGAGCCCGGTGACCGAGGAGGTGCGGGCGGCGGCCGAGAAGGCCGGCATCCCGATCGTGCCCGTCACCGAGATCCTGCCCGAGGGCACCGACTACCTGACGTGGATGCGCGGCAACATCGACGCGGTCTCGGCAGCGCTGGGCGCCTCGTGACGACCGACACCGTCCTGTCGCTGCGCGGGGCCGGGCTCGCGCTCGGGGGCCGCGAGCTGTGGGACGGGCTCGACCTCGACGTCGAGCCCGGCACCTTCGTCACGGTCCTGGGCCCCAACGGGTCGGGCAAGTCGAGCCTGCTCAAGGTGGTGCTCGGCATGCGCGGCCTGACCCGTGGCACCGCCCGGGTCGGCGGTCGTGCCGTACGCCGCGGCGACCCCCGGGTCGGCTACGTCCCGCAGCACCAGGGCTACGACGCCGACACCCCGCTGCGGGGCCGCGACCTGGTGCAGCTCGGCGTCGACGGCCACCGGTGGGGGCTGCCGTCGCTGCGGCGCTCGGCCGTTGTGGCCGACCGGCTGCGCCAGGTCGAGGCCGAGCACCTGGGCGGCGTACGGCTCGGGCGGATGTCGGGCGGCGAGCAGCAGCGCGTGCGGATCGCGCAGGCGCTGGCCACCGACCCCGACCTGCTGCTGTGCGACGAGCCGCTGCTCTCGCTCGACCCGCGCCACCAGGCCCGCGTCGTCGACCTGCTCGACCGGCGGCGCCGCGAGCACGGCACGGCCGTCGTCTTCGTGACCCACGAGATCAACCCCGTGCTGGGCGTCACCGACCTGCTGCTCTACCTGCGCGCGGGCCGGTTCGTGCTCGGCACTCCCGACGAGGTGCTGCGCAGCGACGTGCTGACGTCGCTCTACGGCACGCCCGTCGAGGTCGTGCGCCGCCGCGACCGGGTCGCGGTGCTCTGCGACTGCGAGCCCGAGGAGCTCGCCGGCTGATGGACCTGACCCTCACCGACTTCGTCGACCTCTCCGACTACGGCCAGCTGCTGCCCCTGGTCCAGAACAGCCTGTACGCCGGCGCCGCCCTCGGCCTGCTCGGCGGGCTGGTCGGGGTGTTCGTGATCGCCCGCGACCTCCCGTTCGCGGTGCACGGCGTCAGCGAGATGTCCTTCGCCGGCGCCGCGGCAGCCCTGCTGCTCGGCGGCAGCGTGGTCGCGGGCTCGTTCGCCGGGTCGGTCGTCGCGGCCGCGCTCATCGCCGCGCTCGGCGCGCGCGCCCGCGAGCGCAACTCGGTGATCGGCGTGCTGATGCCGTTCGGCCTGGGCCTCGGCATCCTGTTCCTCGCCCTCTACGAGGGGCGCTCGGCCAACAAGTTCGGCCTGCTGACCGGCCAGATCGTCGCCGTCGACGACGCCCGCCTGACCCTGATGGCCGGCACCGCGGTCGCGGTCGCGGCGGTGCTCGCCGTCGTCTGGCGGCCCCTGATGTTCGCCAGCGTCGACCCCGACGTGGCCGCGGCGCGCGGCGTGCCGGTGAGGCTGCTGCACTGGGTCTTCATGCTGCTGCTCGGCTGCACGATCGCGGTCGCGGTCCAGGTCGTCGGTGCCCTCCTCGTGCTCGC
>CALRVO020000358.1:0-4870 GCA_943371595.1 Sphingomonas paucimobilis | reverse complement strand
AGGTGCCGTTGGTGGAGCCGAGGTCCTCGACGAACCACTGGTCGCCCGACGCGGCGATGCGGGCGTGGCGGGTGGAGACGTAGTCGTCGTCGAGGCGGATCGCCGCGTCGGTGCCGCGACCGATGAGGATGGGCGCGCGGTCGAGGCTGGCGGTGGCGCCGGTGTTGCTGCCCTGGGTGACCGCGACGTGGGTCGGCGAGCCGCGCCGCTTGGAGGCCTTCGGCGGCTTGGGCGCCTTGGGCGCGCCGGGGGCGCGGGCGGTGCGCTGGGCCTCGGGGACCCGGGCACCGAACATGTCGGAGCGGATCACCGAGATGGTGGCCAGCACGAAGATCCACAGGATCGCGAGGTAGGCGATGCGGATCAGGAAGAACGTCAGCTCAGACACCGGGCCACTCCTGCGGGTGGTCGTCGTCGCGGACGATCCGCACGGTCATCGTGGTGGTGCCGACCTTGACCTGGGAACCCTCGCGCAGCGTGGCGTGGGGGACCTTGCGGCCGTCGACGGTGATGCCGTTGGTCGAGCCGAGGTCGTGGACCTCGATCAGCGGGTCGCTGCCGTCACGGCCCATCGTGATGTTGAACTCGAGGTGGCGTCGGCTGATGCCGGGGTCGTTGATGCGCAGGTCGGCGTCGGTGCCGCGCCCGACGACCAGGCCGGGGGGCAGCAGCGGGTGCTGGCTGCCGTTGACCTCGATGAGGGCCTGCGCCCGGCGTACCTGGGTGTGGGTGGCGGTGCCGACCACCTTGGCCTGCGCCTCGCTGCGGATGCGGAAGCGGCCGGTGCTCAGGTCGTCGGCCTGCTCGAAGCCGATGCGGATCGGGCCCGGGAAGACGTAGGACTGGTTGTCGGCGTGCTGCTGCAGCTGGTCGGAGAGCTCACGAGCCAGCGTGGAGTCGTAGGGCGCCAGGCGGTTGAGGTCGCTCGACGACAGCTCGACGTGGAAGTCGTTGGGCACCATGCGCCGGTCGCGCGACAGGATCTGGGCGTTGTTGTCGATCTCGCGCTCGAGGGCCGCGGCGATCTCGACGGGCTGCACGGCGCTGCGGAACGTCTTGGCGAAGGCACCGGAGATCATCGACTCCAGGCGTTGCTCGAAGCGTTGCAACCCTCCCATCGCGCACCTCCTCGACCCGGCTCGTTGAGACCTCTTGACGGCATGACGGCCACCGGTCACGGGACCGGGGGCTCGGTCGATCGTAGCGAGACGGGGCGCACGAGCGGTGCAACCCGCCCTCGGCCGGACCGGCGGCGTGCTACCGGTTTGGGTCGTGCTCCCGGCCTGGGATAGTCTCCACGGGCTACTTGCGCGAGTGGCGGAACGGCAGACGCGCTGGCTTCAGGTGCCAGTGTCCGAAAGGGCGTGGGGGTTCAAATCCCCCCTCGCGCACCAGCACCACCGACAGGCCAGGAGCTTCGGCTCCTGGCCTGTCGTCGTCCTCGCTCCCCCTGGAGGGCGCCGTCGGCCGGGCCGCCTCGTTCTTGAGCAAACGTTGGGGTTGGGGCTCTCGTGCACACCTGTGCTCTCGGTTAGCCTGAACCGCCGTCCCCCGCTCGACCGTGGGGGGAGAGCGGGGGACGGTTCTCACCCTGTCGGGCCTCTCGGGGCCCCCGCTCCTCCCGCGGCGTCCGTAGATTGCGTCCATGCGTGCACTCACCTCGGTCGCCGACGCCGTCCTCGACCGGTCCCTGGTCCTCGGCTACACCAAGATCGGCCCGGCGCTGCGGCGCCGCTGGTGGCCGGCCGACCCCGAGCCCGGCTGCCTGGCCGGCCAGCGTGTCGTGGTCACCGGCGCGACGTCGGGCCTGGGTGAGGCGATGGTCACGCTCTTCGCCGCGCTCGGGGCGACCGTGCACGTGCTGGGCCGCAACCCCACCAAGGTCGCGACGGTCGTGGCCGACGTACGCCGGGCGCTGCCGTCGGCCGAGCTGGTCGAGGAGGTCTGCGACGTCAGCGACCTCGACGCCGTCCGGGCCTGGTGCGACGACCTGTCCGGGCGCGTCGACCGCCTGCGCGGACTGGTCCACAACGCCGGCGTGATGGTGCCCGAGCGCACCGGGTCGGCCCAGGGCCACGAGATGGCGCTGGCGGTGCACGTGCTCGGGCCGCACCTCATGACCGAGCGGCTGCTGCCCCTGCTGGGCGCTGCGGCCGGTGACCCGGGCAGCGTGGTGTGGATGTCGTCGGGCGGGATGTACAGCGCCGGGCTGCGCAGCACCCCCGACGAGATCGAGTACCGCGACGGCACCTACGACGGCGTCCGCGGCTACGCCCGGACCAAGCGGATGCAGGTCGAGATCGTCGACGCCTGGAACGACCGGCTGCGCGGCGGCGAGGTGCGCATCGAGAGCTGCCACCCCGGCTGGGCGGCGACCCCAGGGGTCACCGACAGCCTCCCGGGCTTCGACAAGGTGATGGGCCCGCTGCTGCGCGACGCCGCCTCCGGCGCCGACACGGCGGTCTGGCTGGTCGCGACCCGCCCCGACTCCTCGGGCACCCACCACTTCTGGCACGACCGGGCCACGCGGCCGACGACCTACCCCGTGCAGCGGCGGCCCGACCCGGCGGCGCGACGCGCGTTCGTCGACTACGTCGCGGGCGCGACCGGGACGGTGTGGCCGTGAGCCACGCCCCCACGCCCGACGCGGAGCGGCTCGCCGAGCCGCTGCGCTCGCGGTGGAGCCCCAGCGTCTTCGACGACACCCACGAGCTGGCGACGGCCGAGGTCGAGACGCTGCTCGAGGCGGCCCGGTGGGCGCCGAGCGCCGGCAACAGCCAGCCGTGGCGCTTCGTCGTGGCCCCCCGCGGGAGCGCCGCGCACGCCGCCCTGCTGCCCCACCTGAGCCGCGGCAACGCCGGCTGGGTGCCGCGGGCCTCGCTGGTGCTCGTCGCCGGTTGCGAGGTCGTCGACGTCAAGGACCCCGACACCGCGCGCTACGACCTCGGCCAGGCCGCTGCCCACGTGACCCTCCAGGCACGGGCGATGGGGCTGCACACCCACCAGTTCGGCGGGTTCGACAAGCCGGGGGCCGCGGCGGCGCTCGGGGTGCCCGACCACGTGCGGCTGATGGCCGGCATCGCGGTCGGCGTCCGCGGTGACCCGGCCGACGTGCCCGAGCGCGACCGCGAGCGCGAGCAGCGCGAGCGCACCCGCCGGCCGCTGGGCGAGACCGCCGTCCGCGAGGGGTGGCAGGCGTGGGCCGGCTGAAGGACAGCCGACTGGGCAACAAGGGCGTCCTGGTCGTCCTGCTGCTGCTCGCCGTGGTCAACCTGCCCTTCGTGCACGGCGCGTGGACCGACCGGCAGGTCGAGCGCAACGGCGTCGACACCACCGCGACGGTGACGGCCACCCAGGGGTCGGGCAGCGGTGGCGGGCTGGTCGAGTTCCGGTTCGACCCGCAGGTCGACCCCGACCAGCGGACCTGGACCGCCGCGCTCGACGAGCGCGGCTTCGACGTCGCCGAGTCCGCCGGCACCCTCGAGGTGCGCGTCGTGCCGGGCTCGCCCAACCGCTACCGCGTGGCCGGCGAGCAGGGCGCGAGCGTCCTCGTCGCGCTCACCGTCTTCGCCGACGTGGTGCTCCTGCTCGCGCTGGTGCTGCTGTGGCGCCGTCGTACGGGCCCGCTGCGGCTGGTCGCCCTGGAGGACGTACGCCGGGCGCGACCGGCCTACGGCCTCGAGCGGCTCTCGGCGACGGAGTACGTCGTCACCGGGGAGGTGGCGCGCCGCGAGCCCGGCGCGGTGGTCCTCGACCTCGGCGACCGGCAGGTGCACGTCGAGCTCGCCGGTCACGACAACCCGGTGGGGCATGAACAACCCGCACAGGTGAGGTGTCGCCTGCCAGAATCATCGCCATGACCTCTCTCCAGGACTTCAGCGCCACCACCCTCGACGGCCAGCCCGTCGACCTCGCGGCCTACGCCGGCAAGGTGGTCCTCGTCGTCAACACCGCGTCGCAGTGCGGCTTCACCCCGCAGTACGAAGGCCTCCAGAAGCTCTGGGAGACCTACGGCGAGCAGGGCTTCGTCATCCTCGGCTTCCCGTGCGACCAGTTCGGCCACCAGGAGCCCGGCGACGAGGCCACGATCGGTGCCTTCTGCCAGAAGAACTACGGCGTGACCTTCCCGATGATGAGCAAGATCGAGGTCAACGGCGACGGCGCCCACCCGCTCTACCAGTGGCTCCGCAAGGAGAAGAGCGGCCTGCTCGGCGGCAAGATCAAGTGGAACTTCACCAAGTACCTCGTGGGCAAGGACGGCCAGGTCATCGACCGTTACGCCCCCACGACCAAGCCCGAGAAGATCTCGGGCGACATCGAGAAGGCCCTGAAGGCCTGACGCGTTGAGCACCTTCTCGTCGTCCACCACCGCCGAGGCGGTCGTCCCGGTCGAGCGCGAGCGCGTCTGGGCGGCGCTCACCGACCCCGACCTCGTCGCGGCGTTCACCCCCTTCATCTCGCGGATCACCGTCGAGGGCGACGACCACTGGGTCTGGCACATGTCGGGACTGCAGGTGCTGGGCAAGGGCTTCTCGGCCACCTTCACCGAGCGGATGACGCTCGAGGAGGGCAAGCGCATCGAGTTCACCCACGACCCGCCCGCCGGCGCCAAGGAGCGCGCCGGCGTCCACGGCTGGTACGCCCTGGCTGACCACGCCGACGGCGTGCTCCTCGAGACCAGCATGGAGATCTGCGTCGACCTGCCGCTGCCCAAGGTCTCCGGCGGCGCGGTCCGTACGACGATGCGCGGGGTCATCGGTCAGATGGGCGACCGGTTCTCCAAGAACCTGCTCCACCACCTCGGCGTCTGACCGCCCACCGTGCCGCGACCACTACGACCGCAAGGCCCCGTTACTCGCTCGTAACGGCA
>CALRVO020000357.1:0-4876 GCA_943371595.1 Sphingomonas paucimobilis | reverse complement strand
GCCGTCGAGACCGGGCCAGCCGTGCAGCGCGCCCCGCCAGTGGTCGGGCACGGCGCTCGCGCCCCACCGCGCCCCGAGCAGGGCACCGGCGATCGCGGCGACGGTGTCGGTGTCGTCGCCGATGCGGACCGCGGCGTGCAGCGCGTCCTGCAGGTGCTGCTGGGGGCGGTCGGGTGGCGCCGGGGTGGCGGTGACGGCCGCGGTGGCCGCCTGGAGCGCGGTGACGGTGAACCCGTTGGGCGTGAACCGGCCGGCAGGACCGGTGGTCGCCTCGGTCACCCAGGTGGTCCACTGCTCGCGCCGGTCGACGGGGAGCAGGTCGAGGCCGGCGCCGGGGTCGAGCCGGGCCTCGCGCACCGCGACCCGGATCGCCTCGCACCACAGCACGCACGAGTCGCCGGCGAGCGGGTCGGCGTGGGTGAGCCGCGCCACCAGGCGGGCGGCGCGGGCCAGGTGGTCGCGGTCGTCGAGGTGGGCCAGCGCGACCGGGGCGGTGCGCATGAGGGCGCCGTTGCCGGCCGAGCGCGGGTGGTCGGCGGCGTGCACCGCGGCCTCGAGGGCCATCACCTCGCCCGGTCGTCCGCCGTGCCCGTCGAGCCGGCGGCGGGTCGCGCCCAGCACGGCGCGGGTCTGGATGCCGATGTCGCGCGGGTCGTCGTCGTACCAGCGCAGGAAGCCGAGGGCGATCGCGTCGAGCGCGTCGTCGGTGGTCAGGTCGGCGCCGGTCGCCGCGACCTGGGCGATCGCGGCCGCCATCGAGGTGTCGTCGCTCCACTCACCGGGTGCGAACGGCCCGAGACCGCCGCCCTTCATCTCGGCGAGCTCGCCGGGACCCGGCGGGGTCGCGAACTCGTAGGGCACGCCCAGCGCGTCGCCTGCCGCGCTCGCGAGCAGGACACCGGCGGCGCGGTCGTGGTGGTCGGTCGTCGGGCTCATCAGGTCTTCTCCTGCTGCGGGTGGGGGGCGGGGAGGCCGAGGTGGCGGGCCACGTCGGGGCCGCCCACGCGGCGGAGGACGTCGGGGTCGCCGACCACGACGAGGCAGTCGGTGGCTCGTGACATGCCGACGTAGAGGCGCTCACGGGCGCGGTCGCGGTGGCCGTCGTCGTTGACGCACAGCACCACGGCGGGACGCTCGAGGCCCTTGCAGCCCAGGACGTGGCCGTAGAAGACCTCGTCGTCGTCCCAGAACGTGCGCCAGTAGCCCTCCTGGTCGTGGAAGGAGGTGCGCTCGAGCTGGATCGGGTGGCGGTGACCGGTGGTGATCAGGCAGATGTTGCGCGGCAGCCAGCCCTCGTCGATGAGGCGGTCGACCTGGTCGTCGGCGGCGCCGATCGCGTCGTCGACGGAGGTCGCGACGAAGCGGACGTCGGGCCCGTCGCCGCCGTGAGACTTCATCCGGCTCGGGGCGAGGGAGCCGAAGGACTGGTGGATCTGACGGGTGTTGCGCAGGTTGTGGTCGAGCACGAGCGGGACCAGGGCGACCGGCGGGTCGCCGTAGCGGCCGAAGACCCGCTGCCGCTCGTCGGAGTAGAGGTAGAGGCCGCCGGCCTCCTCGTCGCGCAGCGCCTTGAGGACCGCGGCCCACCAACCGTCGGCGAAGTCCTGGGCCTCGTCGACGATGATCGAGTCGTAGCGCTGCCCGTCGGTGAGCCCCTGGGCGAGCTCGGCCATCCGGTCGGGAAGGGTCGTCTCCCAGAAGTCGCTGTCCTCGCGGGTGCCGTCGGGCGCCCCCCACTGCTTGCCGAACTCGTGGAAGGTGCCGACGAACCCCGGTTGTTGCCGGCGCGGCCACCGCGCGACCTCGCGCTTGAGGTGTTCGGCCAGCCCGAGGGAGTAGCACAGCATCGCCACGCGTTCGGGTGGGCGCCCGTCGCGTCCGCGACCGAGCTCCTTGGCCTGCTGCAGCGCGAGCACGGTCTTGCCGCTGCCCGCTCCCCCGCGGACCTCGACGCGCCGCAGCAGGCGGGTGACCTGCAGGAGCACCGCCTGCTCCTGCGTCAGCTGGTCGGCGGTGCTCGCCCGCTCGGCCGCGTCGGCGTTGACGTCGTGGGTGGTACGCCGCCCGGTGAGGATCTCGGCGACCAGGTGAACGTCGTCGTGGGTGGGCAGGTCGCGGGTGTGCCGCATGTCGTGGGCGTTGCGACGGGCGCGGGTGGCCAGGTGGGCGAGGTCGTCGCGGTCGTGGAGGGCCCAGCGCGGCAGCTCGGCGACCGAGAAGTCGGCTGGGAAGGCGCTGTAGGGCGTCACCACCCCGTGGGCCCACGCGACCTGGCCGCGGCTCCCCCACCGCGGGTCAGCCTCGACGAACTCCTTCAGCGCCCACTTGACCTCACGGGCCTGGTCGACCGGCGACGTGCGCTCGGGGCGACCGCTGCGGCGCACCCACCAGCCGTCGTCGTGCCACACCGACCCGCCCTTGACCTCGAGCACCAGGCAGCCGAAGCCGGGCATCAGCACCACCAGGTCGGCCTCGTGGTCCTTGCTCTCGTCGGTCAGGCGCACGCCGGCGAGCAGGACGTCGTCGGGCCCGAGGGAGTCGCGCAGCCGCTGCCACACCTCCGCCTCGGAGCCTGTCGTGAACCGAGGAGACTCGGGCAGCAACCGCACCATGCGCCGACCATGCCACGCGGCACCGACAACCTGGCGACGCGACATCGGCTCGCGGCGCGTCGTCTGCAGGCATGCCCGAGAACCTCATGGCCCCGGGGCACCGGCCGGTCAGCAGTGACGAGTGCGGACCCGGACGGAGACCGGGTCCGACCGTCCGACTGCGTTGTGGGCCGCGACGCGCACGACGTACGTGCGCGAGGGTCGCAGACCGTGCAGCACGACGCGGTGGGTCGAGGCGGGAACCCTGACGCTGCGGCCGCGCAGCCACACCCGGAAGCCCCTCACCGGTGCCGCGGGGTCCACGGCAGGCGCACGCCAGCGCACCGCGATCGTCCTGGCCCAGGCACGCACGCGCACGTGGGTGGGCCGACCGGGCGGCTGCACCACGACCGCCGCGGGCTCGACGACGCTGCCGGGGAACCAGGCGTTGATCTCGCCGCTGTCACCCGAGACCGTGACGGCGAGGTCCACCGTCGACCCGACCGCGAACGACTCGGTGAGCGGAACGACCACGGTCTGCGGCACGCCGCCTCCCACGCAGTCCATCGGCAGGTGCCCGACGAGCCGGGGCTCGGTCGCGCCGGCCAGGACGAGGACGGTGGTCGGCGGGTCGGTCGGACACACGACCGACAGCTCGACGGAGGACGTCCGCAGGTGCACGAGGGTGATGCCGAGGGGATCGGCCGACGCGGGCGGCGTCGTACCCACGACGGCAGCAGCGGCGGTCACGAGGGTGAGGACGAGGGCGGCCACCACCCGGGAGGCCATGGCGGGGGGATTCACGTGGTTGCCTCCGGAGCTCGAACGGGAACGAGATGCCCCTCTGCCACCGTGCCCCGGTCCGCGTTCGTCCCCCAGGGTCCTGGGGTGAGGCAGGCGAGGGACCTTGGTCCTGGCCGGGAGGCGGCGTCTCGCTCAGACCTTGACGACCTCGAGCAGCCCGAGCTCGGCGAGCACGTCGAAGTCGTCGTCCTGCGTCACCACCGGCAGGCCCCGTGCGACGGCGACCGCGGCGATCCACAGATCGTTGCCCCCCATACGTCGGCCGGTCTCGAGGACGGCCGCTCGCAGGTGGGCCCACGCCCCGGCCACGGAGCCGTCGATGGCCAGGGGCGCGAGCTTGGATGCTTCGTGCAGGGTTCGCAGACGCAGCGCCCGCGTTGCCGTGTCCGACGCGGCGAGCACCCCGGCCTCGAGCTCTGCAACCGTCACGACGGTGACCACGAGCTCGTCCGGCAGACGTGCGAGGTCGATCGTGCGGCCTCCCTCGAGCGCGATGAAGACGCTGGTGTCGGCGATGACAGCAGTCACGCCCAGGGGTCCTTCAACTCGTCGGTGGACTCATCGATCTCGCGCAGGAAGTCGCGCAGTCCTGGGTCGGCCTGGTGCGGCAGGACGTCACGGACGAACTCCTCACGGGTCCAGCTGCGCGGTCGCCGGTCCGACGGCGGGTGAATCTCGGCCACCACCTTGCCGTGCACGGTTACTGCGACCACCTCACCGCCGGCGACACGACGCAGCACGTCGGCGGTGTGGTTGCGCAGGTCGCGGCTGGCGACGGAGTCCATGTGGCAGACCGTAGCACTCGTGCCACACCCAGGTCGGTCACGCGGCTGCCTGCACCCTGGCCAGCATGGAACCGACGATCGAGCGTGCCGGCTCGGCGACGCGGTCGTGGATCTCGGCGAGCAGCCGGGCGTCCTCGGGGCGGACCACCTCGGACAGGCCCGTCACGACCTCGGGCACGACGAGCGCGGCGTGCACGTAGGCCCACCCGTCCCACTCGTCGTCCTCGGGAAACTCTTCGTCACCCCACGTCGTCTCGAGCCGAGCCTCTCGTTCGAGCTCACAGGACGCGAGGTCGAGAGCAGCGCTCGCGAGCATCGCTTCGACCGACTCGAGATCGAGGGCCAGGCCCACGGCCCGGTGGGCCAGGAGCCGCGTCGTGCTGTCGATCGGTACGTCGCTGCACAGGGCGCGCCACTCGCGGTGCTGCGTGACGATCGTGTCGTCACGCAGCAGGGGTGCGACGCCCCGCAGCACGTCGAGCCAGGCCGAGGGCCGGGTCGCGACCTCACGAGCCACCGCTCGGGGCACCTCCAGCGGCGGCCCCTCGAACACCGCCCCGCCCTCCACCGGCACCACCCGGCCGATGACGTGGGCGCCGCCGAGCAGCCGCGCGCCCGACCCGATATTGAGGGTCTCGACCACGTCGCCGGCGCCGTGGTCGTGCCACAGCAGCCGGTCCTCCCCGGGTCCGAGGT
>CALRVO020000356.1:0-4878 GCA_943371595.1 Sphingomonas paucimobilis | reverse complement strand
CTCGGGTCGACGGTCGACGACCACCTCCTGGCCGCACGCGCGCAGGCCGTCGGCGAGCGAGCGGGCGAAGTAGGTGTCGCCCCACACCGCGCCCCCCGGTCCGCCGGGTGACGCGCACTTCACCGCCCACCTGAGCCGTGGCGGGTGCTCGTCGACCCGCGCGCGCTCCAGCCGCGCCGTACGGACCAGGACGGGGTCGAGCGGCAGCAGCCGACGGTCGATGGGGTCGCGGAGCTGGGCCGGCACGCGATCAACCACCGTGTAGCCGCACCGCCCCCACAGGGCGAGGTCGTCGGACGGGGTGGGGTCGGCCTCCCAGCGCTCGAGCCAGACCTTGCGGTTGACGAGGTGGTGGACGTAGCGGCCGGGGGTCCGCGACTCGTGGTGGACCACCCGGACCTCGGGGAGCACCCGGAACGAGCCGCCGCGCGACGACGCCAGGCGCCGGCACAGGTCGACGTCCTCCATCCCGTTGGTGAAGACCGGGTCGAAGCCGCCCAGGGCCACCGCGTCGTCCCGGCGCAGGGCCATCGCCGCGCCCGTCAGGGCCGCCAGGGGGGCATCCGCGAGGCCGGCCGCGTCCTCGACGGGGTAGTGGCGCAGCAGCACGTGCGGCAGCCCTCCGCCCGGGGCGAACGCGACCCCGGCCGACTGGACGGCACCGGACGGGTAGACGAGCAGGGGCTGGACGCCGAGCACCGCCGGGTCCTGCAGGCCGGCCACCAACGCGGAGAGGCATCCCACGGGGACGGTCGTGTCGTTGTTGAGGAAGACCACCGTCTCGCCGCGGGCCTCGGCCAGCAGGAGGTTGTTGCCGAGGGCGAAACCGTGGTTGACGGCACTGTGCAGCACCCGGACCCCGCGGTGGCGCTCGGCCAGGGCGTCGAGGGCCACCGACGTCGTCGCGGACGAGCCGTTGTCCCACACCAGGCACTCGACCTCGAGCCGGTCGGCACGACCGGGCCGCCGGGCGACCGAGGCCATGACCGAGTCGACCGCGGCCGTCGTCATGCGCCAGTCGTCGTAGGTGGGGATGAGCACACTCACCAGTCCCGGGACGCCTGGCCTCGCGGCGACCTGGTCCCAGTCGACGAGCCGTCGGCCGAGGACGACGTCGCGCCACGACTCCAGCCACTCGTGCTCGACGAAGGGCCGGTCGACCTCGGGCCCGGCCAGCGCATTGCGGCGTACGTCGGTGTCGCGGCGGACCCCGACCTGCCGGACGACGTGGACGTCGGTGGCGGAGGCGAGCCGCACGACGAGGTCGAAGTCCCAGGCGCCGAGCAGACCGGTCAGCGGGGCGGGCAGGCTCGCCAGCACGGCGCGCCGCACGAGGAGCTGGGCCAGCTCGGGGCCGCGACGCGAACGCACCGGACCGGGCGACGGCAACGACCACCGCACACCCTGCGTCGCCGCCGTGGTCTCCAGCGCGTCGGCCGTCACGTCGCGACCGGCCGCACGGAGGGCGGCCAGGCGGCCCGGCAGCCACGTGTCGCCGGCCGCGAGGAACGCGACCCAGTCGCCGTCGGCACGCGCGAGGGCCGTGTCGAGACCTGCCGGCCCGGCTTCGAGCACGACCACGTCCGCGGTCGGCAGCGACGTCAGGACGACCCCGTCGAGCGGGGTCCCCGAGCCCGGGGCGGCCCGGTCGAGGACGAGCACCTGGAGGTCGTCCACGTGCTGGTCGACCAGGGAACCGAGCGAGCGCTCGAGGGCGGCACGGTCGTGACCGGCGTCGACCACCACGGAGAGACGCTCGGTGAACGCCGCCGCGGACCGTGGGGTCGCCCAGCCGTCGGGGAGCTGGTCGACGGGTGACGGGGGCAGTGCGCGACCGCGCGCGCGCCACTCGCGCCAGCGGGCCCGCACCCACGCACCGAGATCGACGGGGTCGTCCTCGCCGGCCGGGCTCACGGGCTGCCAGGCGGTGGGCCACCGGGAGGTGCCGAGGTCGAGGTGGTGCCCGAGGGGGCCCTCCGGGTGGTCGGCGGCGTCGGGGTGCTCGTCGAGGTAGGCCCGGGCGTCGATCAGGGGGTGCGGCGCCACCCGCCAGGCCCGGTGACGCAGGTAGGCCGCGAGCGGGTCGCGGCCCTCGCGCCACCGGTCCCCCAGGCCCTCGGCCAGGGTGCGGGGGTGGACCAGCGGGTGCGGGGTCAGGTCGTCGGCGGCGCCGTGCTCGAGGTAGTGCCGCACCAGCGCCAGCCGGTCGGACGCCGGCAGACCCGCCTGCTCGGCGTACCAGCCCGCGTCGAAGAGCCGGGTGTCGAGGAGCAGCTGCTCGCGGGGGCTGATGCCCTGGGGGGCCTCGGGAGAAGGACGAGAGCCGGACCGTCGCAGAGCCGCGAGTCGCGCCGGGAGGTGAGGGGTCACGCCGTCACCGCATGCGGCACAGCCGCTGCGATCGATGCGCGGGCGCCCGGGTCCCGACGAGGAGTCACGAGGGGAGATGTTACCTACTGGACGCCTCGATGACGGCAACCCTCTACCCGGGACGACCGGCGTCCGCGGAGGGTCTGTGGCGTCAGCCCAGCAGCGCGTCGACGAACGCGGCGGCGTCGAAGGGCGCCAGGTCGTCGGGGCCCTCGCCGAGGCCGACGAGCTTGACCGGCACCCCCAGCTCGCGCTGGACGGCGACGACGATGCCGCCCTTGGCCGAGCCGTCGAGCTTGGTCAGCACGATGCCCGTGACGTCGACCACCTCGCGGAAGACCCGGGCCTGGATCAGACCGTTCTGCCCGGTGGTGGCGTCGAGCACGAGCAGCACCTCGGTGACGTCGGCCTGCTTCTCGATGACCCGCTTGACCTTGCCGAGCTCGTCCATCAGTCCCTGCTTGTTCTGCAGGCGCCCGGCGGTGTCGACGATGACGGTGTCGACACCGGTGTCGACGCCGTGCTTGACGGCCTCGAAGGCGACGCTGGCCGGGTCGGTGCCCTCGGGACCGCGGATCACCTCGACCCCGACGCGCTCGCCCCAGGTGGCGAGCTGCTCGACCGCCGCCGCGCGGAACGTGTCGGCCGCGCCCAGCGTGACGCTGCGGTCCTCGGCCACCAGGATCCGGGCGATCTTGCCCACGGTGGTCGTCTTGCCGGCGCCGTTGACCCCGACCACCAGCACGACCCCGGGCTTGCCGTCGGTGCCGCTGACCTGCAGGCGCCGGTCCATCGTCGGGTCGACCAGGGTGATGAGCTCGTCGCGCAGGACCGCGCGGGGGTCACCGGCCTCGGCCCCGTCGACCCGCAGCCGGGTGCGGAGGTTGTCGACGACCTGCTGGGTCGGGGCGACGCCGATGTCGGCGGTCAGCAGGAGGTCCTCGATCGACTCCCACGTGTCCTCGTCGAGACGGTCACGGCTGAGCAGGGCCAGCAGCCCGCGTCCGAAGCCTCCCTGGGACCCGGCGAGCCGCTCGCGCAGCCGGACCAGCCGAGACTTGGTGCTCTCGGGCTTGTCCCGGACCGGCGCCTCGACGGGCGGCTCGACCAGGGGCGGCTCGACCAGGGGCGGCTCGACCCCCGGTGGCTCGAGGAGGTCGGTCCCGGCGCCGGCGCCCCCGCGCGGGGCGATGACGTCGCGACCGTCGGCCGGGGGTACCGGCGTACGGCGCCCGCGGGTCGTGACGAGCCCGACGACCGTGGCGACGAACAGGACCGCGATGCCGATGACGAGGTAGAGCCACTCCATGCTCGTCATCCAATCAGCCGGGGCAACCAGGCGGTGTCCGAGGGTCAGTGTCGGGAGGGCTCGTCCTGGTCGGACTGCTCGGGATCGAGGTCGCCGTCCTCGAGGGTCGGCACCGCGTCGGCGGCGCGCTCGAGCAGGTCGCCGATCCACGGGGCGCCGGGCACCGGGTGGCCACGGTGGGGGTAGGCGGCGTAGACCAGCGCCAGGACGGCCACGCCGACGACGACGGCCATGAAGATCAGGACGGGGGCCATGGGGGTGCTCCTCCGAGTCGGGTACGGCGTGGTCCACCGTGGCACATGCGCGCCGGTGGTCCCGAATCCGCTACCCGGCCTCGGCGGCGCCGGTCGAAGCGCCGACGGACGACGGGGGCGTGTGCGAGCATCTGCGCATGCACCTTCCGGGCTCCCTCCGCCCCCTGCACGTCCGTCTCCTGCTCTCCCTCGTGGTCGCTGCGATGTCGACGATCCTCGTGGTGACGGCGCTGCCGAGGCCCAGCCAGGCCGCCGCTGGGGTCGCGGGTGCCGCGACCGGGATCGCCGAGCGCAGGGCGGGTGAGGTCCAGGAGGCCAGCCTGTTCGCGATGCCGGCCCGCTGCTACACGGCCAGCGGCGCGCCCGAGCTGGGGGCGTGTCGGCTGCTGCCCCGTCGGCCCGGGGCGCCCACCCTGGTCGTGTGGGGTGACTCCCACGCCCGCGAGATGCTCGCCGGCATCATCAAGGCCATCGGCACGCGTCGGGTCAACCTCGTCGCCTACATCGCCGGAGCCTGTCCCCCGGTCGACCCGGGCCACGGGCCCGATGCTCCCGCGAGGATCGCCGCCGGCTGCGAGAAGCACAACGCGCTCGCCGTGCGCGACCTGACCCGGATGGCCCAGAACCACCGGCGGGTCCAGGTCGTGGCCTCTGCCGCGTGGGAGCTCTACCGCAACGCGGTCGACGGGCAGTTCGGCCGCTGGCAGACCTACAACAACGACTACATCACGCAGACGTCCCGGCTGGTGCGCTACGGCGTCCCCCGACTCTTCCGCACCATGGAGCGGCTCGGGATCACCACTCACGTCGTCGGGCAGGCGCCGATGGTCCCTCTCAACCCGCCGCGCTGCGAGGGCGCCTACGACAACCTCGATCCCGCCGCCTACAGGTCCAGCGACTACGCCTATCCCTGCACGCTCCCCCGGGGCACGACGATGGTGGCGG
>CALRVO020000355.1:0-4895 GCA_943371595.1 Sphingomonas paucimobilis | reverse complement strand
GGGTGGCGTCCCCTGAACCGCGCGATCGCACGGAACGTGGGGCTGCGAGTGGGGTTGGGCTCCCGTGAACCGCGCCATCGCACGGAACGGGAGGGCACTCGTCGCCTCGACCGGCCCGGCGGCCCGCCCAGGACGGGAAGGGCAGGGAGCTCCTCGGTGCGTGACAGGCGGTACCCGTCACCCCGCCGCCCCTCGTGGGCGGCGCGCCACGCGCTGTCTTGCGTCATTGCTAAAACTAGATAAAGTCACTGTAGATAAACCGGATTGACCGGCTGACTCGAGGAGCACGCATGAGCACCACCCCGGCCACCGAGCCGCTGAAGTTCGCCTACTGGGTCCCCAACGTGAGCGGGGGCCTGGTCGTCAGCACGATCGAGCAGCGCACCGACTGGGGGCTCGACTACAACATCGAGCTCGCCCGCCTCGCCGAGGCCAACGGCTTCGACTACGCGCTGTCGCAGGTGCGCTACATGGCCGGCTACGGGGCGGCGTACCAGCACGAGTCGACCTCCATCAGCCTGGCCATCGCCCTGGCGACCGAGCGGCTCAAGGTCATCGCCGCGGTCCACCCGGGGCTGTGGCAGCCCGGTGTCCTGGCCAAGCTGGTCGCCAGCTCCGACCAGTACACGAGGGGCCGCTTCTGCGTGAACGTCGTCAGCGGCTGGTTCAAGGACGAGTTCACCAAGCTCGGCGAGCCGTGGCTCGAGCACGGCGAGCGCTACCGCCGCTCGGAGGAGTTCATCCGCTACCTGCGCGAGATCTGGACCTCCGACCACGCCGAGCTCCAGGGCGACTTCTACCGGCTGCACGACTTCGACCTCAAGCCCAAGCCGTACGACGTCCCCGGACGTCCGCACCCCGAGATCTTCATGGGCGGCAACTCCACCGACGCCCGTGGGATGGGCGGTCGGGTCACCGATTGGTACTTCATGAACGGCAACACGCCCGAGGGCGTCGCTGAGCAGGTCCAGGACGTCAACGACGTCGCCTCGGTCCACGGCCGTGCCGGGCACGTTCGCTTCGGTCTCAACGGCTTCCTGATCGGCCGCGAGACCCAGGCGGAGGCCCACGCGGTGCTCGACGAGATCGTCGCGAAGGCCGACGTCGAGGCCGTGGAGGGTTTCGGCAGCGCGGTGAAGCAGGCGGGCCAGTCGACGGGGGACAAGAAGGGCATGTGGCAGGACTCCGACTTCAAGGACCTGGTTCAGTACAACGACGGCTTCCGCACCGGCCTGGTCGGCACGCCCGAGCAGATCGCGCACCGCATGCTGGAGTTCAAGCGGCGGGGTGTCGGCCTGTTCCTCCTCGGCTTCCTGCACTTCCAGGAGGACGTCCAGTACTTCGGGCGCGAGGTGCTGCCGATCGTGCGCGAGCTCGAGGCCGCCGAGCTGGTGAGGGCCTGATGGGCGCGCTGAAGTTCCACTGGTTCCTGCCGACCAACGGCGGTGACGGTCGTCAGGTCGTCGGCGGCGGGCACGGGGTGGAGGCGGGCGCGGCCGGGCGACCGGCCTCGGTGCCCTACCTGGGCCAGATCGCGCGCAGCGCCGAGCAGCTCGGCTTCGAGGCGGCGCTGACACCGACCGGCGCCTGGTGCGAGGACGCCTGGGTCTCCACCGCCATGCTGAGCCAGGTCTCGGAGCGGCTGAAGTTCCTGGTCGCCTTCCGGCCCGGCCTCACCGCGCCGTTCCTGTCGGCCCAGATGGCCGGCACCTTCCAGAACCTCACCGGCGGGCGACTGCTGCTCAACGTCGTCACCGGCGGCGAGAGCCACGAGCAGCGGATGTTCGGCGACTTCCTCGACAAGGACGGCCGCTACGCCCGGTGCGACGAGTTTCTCGAGGTCGTGCGGCGCCTGTGGACCGGCGAGCGCGTCGACTTCGACGGCGAGCACTACCGGGTCGAGGACGCCGTGCTGGCACAGGTGCCCGACCCCCTTCCCGAGATCTACTTCGGCGGCTCCTCGCCCGCGGCCGGCAGGGTCGCCGCCAAGCACGCCGACGTCTACCTGACCTGGGGCGAGCCGCCCGCCGCCGTGCGCGACAAGGTCGACTGGATCAAGAAGCTCGCGGCCGACGAGGGGCGCGAGCTGCGCTTCGGCATCCGGCTGCACACCATCGCCCGCGACACCGGCGAGGAGGCGTGGGCCGAGGCCGACCGCCTGCTCGCCGGCATCTCCGCCGAGGAGATCGAGCGGGTCCAGTCGGGCCTGCGGCGCAGCGAGTCCGAGGGGCAACGACGCATGCTCGAGCTCAACGCCGGCAGCAAGGACGGCCTCGAGATCCACCCCCACCTCTGGGCCGGCGTCGGCCTGGTGCGCGGGGGCGCCGGCACCGCGATGGTCGGCAGTCACACCGAGGTCGCCGACCTGGTCGAGGAGTACGCCGCCGTCGGGATCGAGGAGTTCGTCCTGTCGGGCTACCCCCACCTCGAGGAGTCCTACCGCTTCGGCGAGGGCGTGCTGCCCGAGCTGGCTCGCCGCGGCCTGTGGGAGCACCCGGCCCCGCCGGCGGTGCGCGGCGCCGCGGTCCCGTTCGGCGGTGGCCGGTGACCGCCACCGTCGCCGTCGTCGTCGGCAACCCGCGCCCCGCCTCCCGCACCCTCGAGGCGGCGTCGTACGTCGCCCGTCAGCTCGTCGACGCCGAGCCCGACCTGGTCGTCGACCTGGCGACCGTCGGGGCGGGGCTGCTCGACCCGAAGGACGCCGAGGTCGGTGCCCTCGTGCGCCAGGTGGCCGATGCCGACCTGGTGGTCGTGGCCTGCCCGACCTACAAGGCGACCTACACCGGGCTGCTCAAGCTGTTCCTCGACCGGTTCGCGCCCGACTTCGGCACCGGCCTGACCGGGATCGCCGTGCCCCTGATGCTCGGCGGGGGACCGGCGCACGCCCTGGCTCCCGAGCTGACCCTGCGGCCGGTGCTCACCGAGATCGGTGCGACCGTGCCGGTACGCGGGCTCTACGTGCTCGACGCCGACCACGACGACCCCACGGCGTACGCCGCCTGGCTGGCCCGGGCCCGGCCGGTCGTCTCCACCCTCCTCGCTGCTCGGACAGGAGCCCTCGCATGACGACGCTGCACATGACGACCAACCAGGACCTCGACCCCGCGCAGCTGCGTGCTGCGTTCGGGGTCTTCCCCAGCGGCGTGGTCGCGGTGGCGGCCGAGGTCGACGGCCGCGCGACCGGCCTGGCCGCCTCGTCCTTCACCTCGGTCAGCCTGGACCCGCCGCTGGTGTCGTTCTCGATCGCCAACACCTCCAGGACCTGGCCCGACCTGCGTCGCGCCGGGCACCTCGGCGTCACGATCCTGGCTGACCACCACGGCGAGGTGTGCCGCCAGCTCGCCGGGCCGGTCGAGCACCGCTTCGACGACGTGCCGACCACGGTGTCGCCCGCCGGGGCCGTCACCCTCGACGAGGGCCTGGCACGCTTCGACTGCACGATCCACCGCGAGGTCGAGGCGGGTGACCACACGATCGTGCTGCTCGCGCTGCACGCCGTGGAGCGGACCGACACGTCGTTGCCGCTGGTCTTCCACCGCAGCGGCTTCGGTCGGCTGCACGAGACGGTCTGAGCGGTCACGCCCCGGCGCGCAGGGCGGCGTTCTCGCTCTCCAGCGCCTCGATGCGCTCCTGCAGCGCGTCGAGGTGCGGTGCGAGCTCGGCCGCGGTGAAGCGGGGCGTGATGTGCTGCGGGCAGTTCCAGTCGTAGGCCTCGACCGTGACGACGACGAGGCGCTCGACCACGCCGTCGTGGACGCCGGCCGTGAGCCGCGCCGCCAGGCCGGGGTCGTCCTCGGTGCTCACGACCCGCGCCCGACCGAAGACCTTCAGGCGGCGCCGGTGGGCGTAGTCCATGACGATGAGGCTGACCCGGTCGTCGCCGGCGAGGTTGCCGGTGCTGACGTACTGCAGGTTGCCGCGCAGGTCGGCCCAGCCGAGGGTGTGGTCGTCGAGCACCCGCACGAAGCCCGGTGCTCCGCCTCGGAACTGGACGTAGGGCCAGCCGGTCTCGCCGACGGTCGCCAGGTAGAACCCGTCGCGCTCGGCGAGGAACTCGCGGACGTCGGTGTCGATGGGGTCGCCTCCCGGCTGCCCGCCGCCCCGGGCGACGTGCCGGGCGTAGGCGGCACCGCTGCCGCGCTGGTCCTGCAGCGAGCGGACGCGGTCGGTGAAGGCGATCGAGGCGTAGCTGCGGCTCATGACTGCTCCTTGGTTATGGAATGTTCGTTACAGATTGCGGACGGGAAGAGGTCGGCCTCGGCGCGGGCCTCGGTCAGGTCAGGGCGTGCAGAGCCAGGTCGACGCTCGACATCAGCCAGGCGCGCTCGGGGCGTACGGCGCCGGCGACGCGCAGGCCGTTGACCACCGTGAGGAGGAAGCGGGCCCCGGCCCGAGGGTCCTCCGGCGGTGGGTGGGCGCGCGCGAGGAGCGTGGTGAAGGTGTCCTCCAGGGCGTCCATCGTCTCGCCGACCCGGGAGGCGACGGCGGCGTCGCGCGCCACCAGCTCGGTGGCGGCACTGACGATCAGGCAGGCCTGCCGGGTGCCGTCGCGCACGATCTCGTCGACGAGGCCGACCAGGATCTCGCGCACGAGGCGCTCGGGGGGCTCGTCGGAGTCGAGCAGGGCCAGCAGGGGGCGGGCGAAGTCGGCGCGGTAGCGGTCGAGCGCGGCGAGGTAGAGACCCTCCTTGTCGCCGAACGCCGCGTAGAGCGAGCCGCGGCCGACGCCGGTGGCGTCGACGAGGTGCTGCACCGAGGTGCCGGCGAAGCCGTAGGTGCGGAAGGCGCCGACGGCGCTCGCCAGCACCTGGTCGGTGTCGAACTCCCGGACTCGCGCCATGCCGTCACGCTACTCAATCTGGAACGAGCGATCAAGAATTGACGGAGAATCGTTC
>CALRVO020000354.1:0-4909 GCA_943371595.1 Sphingomonas paucimobilis | reverse complement strand
CGAGCAGGTCGACGGCGGCGCGCCCGTCACCCGCCTCGCCGACGACGACCAGGTCGGGCTGGCTCTCGAGCAGCATCCGGAAGCCCGCGCGCACCCTCTGCTGGTCGTCGACGAGCACGACCCTGATGGGCTCGGGGGCGACGGGCTCGTGGACGGGCTCGGGGACCGGGTCGCTCACAGGGGGATCCTCGCGCTCACCGCGAACCCGCCGCCGGGGCGGGGTCCCGTGCGCAGGGTGCCGCCGTGCACGTCGACCCGCTCCCGCATGCCCAGGAGGCCGTGCCCGACGCCGCCGGGCGCGGTGGGGGCCGCGGCGCCCCGGCCGTCGTCGACCACCTCGATCGAGACGGCGTCGTCGACGACGACGGTGACCCGCGCGGTCGCGCCGGGGCCCGCGTGCTTGCGCACGTTGGTCAGCGCCTCCTGGACCACGCGATAGGTCGTCAGGCCGACCGCCGTCGGCACGCTCTGCTCGAGCCCCTGCAGGTCGGTGGTGACGTCGCGGTGCGCGGCGGCCTCGTCGAGCAGCCCGGTCAGGTCGGCCAACCCCGGCAACGGGTTGCGCCCGACGGTCTCCTCCGACCGCAGCAGACCGAGCAGCTGACGCATGTCGGTCAGTGCCTCGCGACCGGTGGCGGCGATCCGCTCGAGGGTGGTCGCGGCGACCCCGGGGTCGTGTGCGGCGGCGTACCGGGCACCGTCGGCCTGCACGACCATCACGGTCAGCCCGTGCGCGACCACGTCGTGCATCTCGCGCGCGATACGGGCCCGCTCCGCGGCCGCGGCCAGGGCGACCTGCTGCTCGGCCTCGAGCCGGATCCGCTCGCCCCGGTCGAGCAGCGCCGCGACGTACGCCGCCCGGGTGCGGCCCAGGGTTCCGAGCGCCCAGGCGGTGACCACGAACGCCGACAGGGTGAGCACGTAGGGCAGGGCCGCCCGCACCGTGGGCTCGGGGTCGAACGCGCTGGTCCAGTCGGCCGTGGCGACCACTGCGGCGACCTCGCCGACGGCCAGCACGACCAGGCCGGTCCAGCGGGTCGAGAACCGGGCCGCCGAGTAGACGGCGACGGGGAAGGCGGCCTGCGCGTGGATCGGCGTGTCGAGGAGGGGCACCTGCAGCGCGCTCGCCAGGGCGACGGCGGCGAACACGGCCCCGGGCCGGGTACGCCGCCACAGCAGCGGCACGACCTGGAGGACCGTGAGCAGCGCCCACGCGTGGTGGCCCACGACGACGTACAGCGGCGCGGGCAGCAGCAGCACCACGACGAGCGCGACGTCGAACCAGCGCTCACCGCGCGGCCCGAGCCGCCACGGCTGCCGTACGCCGTCCGGTGCCTGCACGGGCTCCACCGTAGGCGGCCGCGCGGCTGGGGGCGTCAGCCCACGGGATGACACCTCGCGACATTGGTCGCCGGGCGCCCCGACCGCAGCCGGACCGGGCCACAGGGCGCACGGGGCGCAGCGACCAAATGAGCACAGTAGGGTGCAGAGCATGACGACCTGGGAGTACCAAGTGGCGCCGATCCCGCTCCACAACGAGGCGCTGATGCTCAACAACTTCGGGCAGGACGGGTGGGAGCTGGTGGCGATCCACACCAACGCCCAGGGCGGGTTGGTGGCGTTCCTCAAGCGGCCCAAGGCCGCCTGATGGCCGGGTCCGCCGTGGGCAGCACGCCCGAGGAGCGGCTGGCCTCGCTGGGCCTGGCCGTCCCCGAGGTGGCCAAGCCCGTGGCGGCCTACGTGCCGGCGGTGCGCTCGGGCGACCACGTCTTCACCTCGGGTCAGCTGCCGATGCGCTCGGGTGAGCTGATCACCACCGGCAAGGTCGGGGCCGAGGTGACGGCCGAGGAGGCCTACGCCTGCGCCCAGCAGTGCGCCCTCAACGCGATCGCGGCGGTCAAGGCCGAGATCGGCGACCTGGCGCTGGTCAAGCGCGTGGTCAAGGTGGTCGTGTTCGTCGCCTCGACGCCCGACTTCACCGGCCAGCCGGGAGTCGCCAACGGCGTCTCCGAGCTGCTCGGCGAGGTCTTCGGCGACGCCGGCGTCCACGCCCGCTCGGCGGTCGGGGTGTCGGCGCTCCCGCTCGACGCGCCCGTCGAGGTCGAGATCCTGGTCGAGGTGTGAAGATCCCGCTGCCGCCCGTGCTGCTGCCCGACGCGGTCGTCGAGGTCGCCCGCGAGTACGCCGACGGCACCCGGACGCCGGCCGAGCCGCGCAACGCCGCGACCGTCGTCCTGATGCGTCACCACCCCGACGGCGAGTCCGCCGGGCCCGACGTCTACTACATGCGCCGGCAGGTCTCGATGGACTTCGCCGCGGGCATGGCGGTCTTCCCCGGTGGCGGGGTCGACCCCCGCGACTTCGACACCGAGGTCGCCTGGACCGGGCCGACGCCCGCGCAGTGGGCCGACCGGCTCGGCTGCGACGAGGAGACGGCGCGGGCGCTGGTGTGCACCGCTGTCCGCGAGACCTTCGAGGAGTCGGGGGTCCTGCTGGCCGGCCCGTCGTCCGACGAGGTCGTCGCCGACACGACCGCCGACGACTGGGAGGCCGACCGGGTCGCGCTCGAGACCCGCGAGCTGTCGATGACCCACTTCCTGCTGCGCCGCGGGCTGGTGCTGCGCACCGACCTGCTCGGCGTGTGGGACGCCTGGCTCACGCCGGTCTTCGAGCCCAAGCGCTACCGCACCTGGTTCTTCGTCGCGACCCTCCCCGAGGGGCAGCGCACCCGCGACGTGTCGTCGGAGTCGTCGTCGGTGGTGTGGCTGCCGGCCGGTGCTGCCGCGGCCCAGGCCGACGCGGGCGAGCTCGCGATGATGCCGCCGACCTACCTCACCTCGCTCGAGATCAGCACCTTCGCGTCCCCCGGCGACGTCCTGGCCGAGGCCGCGTCGCGTCGGGCCGAGATGTTCACCCCGTCGCTCGAGCCGCTCGACGACGGCTTCACGCTCTCGATGCCCGACCGGCTGCGCCCCCTCGTCGCGCACCGCCGGTGAGCAGGTCACGATGAGTCAGCCCTGGGCCGGTGGTGACTTCGGCGACCGCGGCCGCTGCCTGCTCGCGCCCAACCCGGGCATCATGACCCTCGACGGCACCAACACCTGGGTGCTGCGCGAGCCGGGCGCCTCGACGGCGGTCGTCGTCGACCCGGGCCCGGTCGAGGACGGCCACCTCGACCTGCTCGACGAGACCACGGGTGACGTGGGCGTCGTGCTGCTGACCCACCACCACTACGACCACTCCGAGGTGGCGGCCGCGCTCGCCGAGCGCAAGGGCTGCGCCGTACGCGCGCTCGACCCGGCCTACTGCGTCGGCGCCGACCCGTTCACCGACGACGAGGTGATCACGGTCGACGGGCTGTCGCTGCGCGTGGTGACGACGCCGGGTCACACCGCCGACTCGGTGTCGTTCGTGCTGCCACACGAGAGAGCGCTGCTCTCGGGTGACATGGTGCTGGGGCGCGGCACCACGGTGGTCGCCCACCCCGACGGCCAGCTCGCCGCCTACTTCGAGTCGATCGAGCGGATGCGCGCCCTGGTCACCGACGGCGAGGTCGACGTCATCTGGCCGGCCCACGGCCCGGTCCTCGACGAGGCGGGCGCCGTGCTCGACTTCTACCTCGCCCACCGCCGCCAGCGCCTCGACCAGGTGAGCGCCGCTCTCGAGCAGCTCCGCGACCAGCCGCACCCCGAGGGCATGGCCGCCGACGCGCTGCCGCGCCGCGTGGTCGAGATCGTCTACGCCGACGTCGACGTGTCCCTCTGGGACGCCGCCGAGCTGTCCGTGCGGGCGCAGCTCGCCTACCTGGCCGAGCGCGGCTGACGGCGCCGGCGTCGCGCCCACCTCGCCGCCAGGAGCGCGGCCACGGCCGCCGCCACCGCCAGCCCGATCACCGCCGAGCGGACGGCGTCCGGCCAGGGCCAGTCGGGAGCCGGGCGCTCGACCGTGGGCTGCTCGTCCGTCACGAGGTCGACGGCGATGCTCGGGACCGGCAGGCCGTCGTCGAGCTGCGCCACCGTGCGTACGTCGTCGGGGCCGGCGAGCGCGAGCGCCGTCGGCGTCGTGAACTCGCCGCCGTTGACGACCGTCAGGGTCGTGTCGTCGTCGACCCAGCCGATCGGGTCGAGGTAGGGCCCGTCGGTGACCACCGCGGTGACGCGGCCAGTGACCGGGTCGAGCCGCCGCAGGGCGACCCCGTCGCTGCCGGAGACGGAGAGAGCCGAGCCGTCGGGGCGGACCGAGATCGGTCCTGACGCCTGCACGGCCAGGCGTCGCTGGGACAGGACCCGTCCGTCCCACGTGACCAGCCTCCGGCCGGTGAGGACCCGGACCACCCCCCGGTCGTCGATGCCGAGGTCGCCGGCCATGTCGGCCTCGACCCCACCGCCCAGGTCGGTGACCGGCTCGGAGGTGGTGGCGCCCGGCGCGATCCGACCCGTGACCGACGTGCCGCCGCCGATGCTGGCCTCGGTCCACGACGCCAGCCTGCGCCCGACCCAGACGAGCCACCGGCCGTCCGGCGAGAAGCGGAGGCGGCCGACGAGCGTGCCCTCACCGCCGGTGACCGCGACCGTGCGCACGTCGCCCGACTCCAGGTCGAGCACGCGGACGCCGCTGGGCACAGGTCGGTCGTCGTCCTCGGGTCCGGGGTCGCCGTAGGCGTAGGCGAGCTGCCGGCCGTCGGGCGACAGGGCGATCCCGGGCGCATCCGACAGCGTGGCCAGGGCGTCGTTGCCGGAGAACCCGGGCAGGTCGAGGAGGTGGTAGGCGCCGTCCTCCGCGTCGACGACGACCGGCAGTCCCTCGTCCATCACCCAGGCGGCGGCACCGCGGCCGATCGCGAGGTCGTCGCCGACCTCGGCCCGCGACCACGAGTCGTCGTCGCGCCGCTCGGCCATCCGGACGGGGA
>CALRVO020000353.1:0-4954 GCA_943371595.1 Sphingomonas paucimobilis | reverse complement strand
GCTTGGTCGCGGTGAAGCCCTCGGCGTCGCCCCGGACGACGAAGCCCTTGACCTCGCCGTCGTCCTCGTCCTTGGCCCAGATGATCACGAGGTCGGCAAAGGTGGCGTTGCCGATCCACTTCTTGCGCCCGTTGAGCACCCAGCCGTCGCCGTCGCGGCGGGCCGTGGTCGTCATGCCCTGGGAGATCGCCGACCCGGTCTCGGGCTCGGTGAGGCCGAAGGCGCCGATGAGCTCCATGCGCGCCATCGCCGGCAGCCAGCGCTCGCGCTGCTCGTCGGAGCCGCACAGCATGATCGAGCCCATGGCCAGGCCGCCGTGGACGCCCATGAAGGTGCCGATCGAGGAGTCGATCCGCGACATCTCCATGGCCACCAGGCCGTTGACCAGGGCGCCGCGGGCGGGGCAGCCTGGACCGTCGTAGGTCAGGCCGGCGATGCCGAGGCCCGCCAGACCGGGCAGCAGGTCGTGGGGGAACTCGGCGCGGGTCCAGTAGTCGTTGATGACCGGCTCGACCTCGCGGGTCATGAACGCCCGGACGTTGCTCAGCAGCTCACGGTCCTGCTCCTCGAGCAGCAGCTCGAAGCCGAGGAAGTCGGAGAACGGGGTGTCGTTCGGGTCGGTCTCGGGCTCGTTCACGGGCACTCACGGCTCCTGGAGGAAGGTCTCGATGACGGGGGCGAGCTCGTCGGCCTCGGTGAGGATGCCGAGGTGGCCGCCACGGTAGACGTGCAGGGTGGAACGGGGGACCAGGCGGGCGATCACCTTGGCGTTGACCAGCGGGATGATCGGGTCGTCGTCGCCGGCCAGCACCAGCACCGGCTGCTTGAGGAACGGCAGCCCCGGCAGGCTCGACCACCCGGCGCCGGCGAGCAGCTGGAGGTAGTAGCCGCGCTTGGGCCCGGCGCGGGTGACCGCGTGAAGCAGCCGGGCGCCGCGCTCGGGGTCGGTGCGCATCGAGCCGCCGTAGATCGTGGAGGCGACCTTGGCGGCGTACGCCGGGTCGCGGTGGCGCCGCGGGGTCAGCATGATGCCGAGCACCTCGGGTCGGGCCGGCACCATCAGCGATCCGGTGCCGGTCGCGGCCAGCACCACGCGGCGTACGCGACGGCGGTGCTGGAAGGCCAACTGCTGGGCGACGCCGCCGCCCCACGAGAGCCCGAGGACGTCGTAGGTCGGGTGGCCCAGGCGGGTCATCATCGCGCCGAGCCAGGAGGCCAGGGTCGCCATCGTGTAGGGCACCGGTGGGGGCGGGGAGCCCCCGACCCCGGGCACGTCGAAGCGCACCAGGCCGCGGGCCGGGTCGAGCTCGTCGACCAGCGGCTGCAGGGCCTCCAGGGAGGCGCCGATGCCGTTGCAGAGCAGCAGCGGCGGCGCGTCGGCGAGGTGACCGGTCGCCGGCCGCACCGAGACGCGGACGGGGATGCGGCGTACGGCGATGGTGCGCACCCGGTCGCGCGCCGGCTCGGTCATCAGGGTGGCCATCTCAGCGGTCGTGGACGTAGGTGCCCGGGGCGTCGCAGACCGGCTCGTGCTTGGCCGAGCCGAGCTTGCGCGGCTTGCCCCGCTCGGGTCCGGTGCGCTCGCCGAGCCAGGCCGCGTAGTCGTCCCACCAGGTGCCCGAGGTCTTGGATGCCGCCGCCAGCCACTCCTGGGCGTCGGGCGGGTTGTCGGCCGCGGTCTGGAAGCTCGCCTTGGGGTTGCCCGGCGGGTTGACCATCGCGGCGATGTGGCCGCTGGTCGACAGCACGAAGCGGCTGTCGCCCCCGAACAGCTGGGTGGTGCGGTAGCAGGACTCCCAGGCGCACAGGTGGTCGGCGATGCCGGCGACGACGTAGGTGTCGGTGTCGATCTTGCCGAGGTCGATCTCGGTGCCCAGCAGGGACGCGGCCCCGGACTGGGTGAGGGAGTTGTGGATGGCGAGGTCCATGAAGTCGCGGTGCATCGCGGCGGTCATCCGCACCGAGTCGGCGTTCCAGTAGAGGATGTCGAAGGCCTTGGGGGCGTGCCCGAGCAGGTAGTTGTTGACCCAGTAGTTCCAGATCAGGTCGTTGGGGCGCAGCCAGGCGAACACCTCGGCCAGGGCCCGCCCGTCGAGGTAGCCCTTCTCGGCGCTGGCCCGGGTGGAGGCGGCGGCGGCCTTGTGCGAGAGCAGTGCACTCGGCAGCCCGGCCTGCTCCTGGTCGAGCACCGTGACCGCGAGGCTGAAGGCGGCCACGCGACCGAGGTCGCCGGTCGCGGCGAGGTGGGCCAGCACCATCGACGCGATCATCCCGCCCGAGCAGATGCCGAGCAGGGCCACCTGGTCCTGGCGCGAGATGTCCTGGGCGACCGTCATCGCCTCGAGGATCGCCTGGCCGTAGGTGTCGAGACCCCAGGCGGCGTGGCGCTTGTCGGGGTTGCGCCACGAGATGCAGTAGACCTGCTGGCCCTGGGCGACGAGGTGCTCGACGAGGCTGCGGTCGGGGGCCAGGTCGATCACGTAGTACTTGTTGATCGTCGGCGGCACGATCAGCAGCGGCACGCTGCGCACCTGCGGCGTCTGCGGGGTGTACTGAATGAGCTCGAAGACGTCGGTGCGCAGCACCACGGCCCCGGGCGTCATCGCGAGGTCCTCGCCGACCTCGAAGGCGTCGGGCTCGACCATCGACGGAACCCGTGGCGCGGTCGCGAAGTCGCGCACCAGGCGACGGGTGCCCTCGACGAGGTTGCCGCCACCGGTGTCGACGACGCGCTTGAGCACCTTCGGGTTGAGGAACGGGTTGTTGCTCGGCGACGAGGCCTCGACCAGGTTGTCGACGATGAAGCCCATCCGCTGGCCGTCGCCCCAGCCGAGACCGGCGTCCTCGACGACCCCGCGCACGGCGACCCCGGCGGCGAGGTAGCCCTGCAGGGTGCGTCGCAGGAACGGGTTCTTGGACCAGCCGTCGTCGGTGAACCGGCGGTCCTTGGGGTGCGGCGCCAGCTCGGAACGGCCGACCAGCACCCGGCCGAGCTCGCGGGTCAGCCCGGCCGTGCGGCGTACGACGGGGGCGGGGTGGCGGGCCAGCGCGCCGGCGAACCGGACCCCGGACATGCCCGGCAGGAACCGGCGCAACGGGCTGCTGGCCGCGTCGGCGAGCAGCAGGTCGAGAGGGGTGGAGACCGAGGCGGCCTGCTCGTCGGCGTCGGTGTCGTCGACCGCGTGGATGCGGGACTGCACTGCCGCGGAGCTGCTCGTGGTGCTCTTCGACGAGCCGGACGGGTCGGTCATGCGGGCCTCCGAGACGGCGCTCGGCCGTCTCACGCTGGCCGCGAGGCGTGACCGGCACCACAGTCACCGTCTCATGACCACCTCACCCCCGGGCCATGCGCAGGGGTGGACCGAAGGGCCTGTTGGTCCAGTGTCCGAGGCGACATATCTGACACACTGGTCTCATGCGAGTTTCCGCCAAGTCCGACTACGCGCTGCGCGCTCTCATCGAGATGGCGCGCCGCGAGGACGGCAAGGCGGTCAGTGCCGAGGAGCTGGGGCGGCTGCAGGAGATCCCCCACGGGTTCCTCCAGGCCATCCTCGCCGACCTGCGCCGCGCCGGCGTCGTGATGTCGCAGCGCGGCCAGTCCGGCGGGTGGCGGATGGGTCGGGCCGCCGCCGACGTCTCCGTCGCCGACGTAATCCGCGCCGTCGACGGCCCCCTGGTCTCCGTCTACGGGCTGCGCCCCGAGTCGGTCAGCTACAACGAGCAGGCCGACGTGCTCCAGCACGTGTGGATCGCCGCCCGCCGCTCGCTGCGCGACGTCTTCGAGCAGGTCTCCATCCAGCAGCTCGCCGACGGCAAGCTCCCCAAGGCCGTCACCTCGCGGACCGCCGACGAGGACGCCTGGCAGCCGCACTAGGCGTTGGATTTGTCGCCACCGGCGACTTCGGGCCGCGGGCCCGCGCCACCTGGTAGCGCTGCCGCCGGTCTGGCATCGCGGGCCCGGCCGGCCCGGGGAGACGCCGGCGTCGACGTGCGCCGTGTTGTCGGCCTGGTGCTGTGGCCCGGGCGCCCAGATGTGGGTCAGGCCTCGCCACCCCACGGTGGTCGAGGTAGGACCGATCTGCCACTCCACGGTGGTCGAGGAGGCCGCCCGCGGCCGTCTCGAGACCACGCCAGCCACACCACGGTGGTCGAGGAGGCCGCCTGCGGCCGTCTCGAGACCACGGCAGCCTCACCGGCCGGCCGGGCTTGATCTGCACCTGCGGTTGCCTGGTCTCGTGACGGTTGCCAGGGCAACCTCCTCGACCACCGTGTGGGCCGGTCGTCGTACGACGTCATTCACGGCAGCCTCACCGGCTCGACCACCGTGTGGGCCGGTCGTCGTACGACGTCACCACGGTGGTCGAGGAGGCCGCCCGCGGCCGTCTCGAGACCGCCTGACCGCAGCGGAGCGCACGACCCGACCGGGTCAGGCCTGCTGGGCCAGCTTGCGCTTGAGCTTGCGGCGCTTGCGCTCGACCTTGGCCAGGCGCTGGGCCAGCTCGTCGTTGCGGCGGCGCAGGCGCTCGAGTTCGTGGTGGGCCTCGTCGAGGGCGCGGCCGGCCGCACCCAGCACGTCGACCCCACCCCCGTCGTACGACGCCACGTCGAGGACCGACGGGTCGCCGACGACGTCGTAGGCCGACGACCCCAGGAGGTCACGCCAGGCGGCGGCGAGGCGCGGGTCGGGCGGCGCGGTCGGGCCGGGGTCTCCCGCCGGGACGCGCAGGGAGGTGGTGCCGAAGGAGGCGACGCGGCCCAGCGACCTCCACGTGGTCGCGGGGTCGGTGCCGAGGAGGACGTGGACGCGGTCGGCGGCGCCGACGGCGCCGGCCCAGCGGGGCAGCACGTCGGCGAGGTCGCGGCCGGGGTCGCCCGGGCGGGCCCAGGCCGCCGGGGCGGCGGCGGTGACGACGGCGTGCACGTCGAAGCCGTCGAGGGACTCGACGACCGCACG
>CALRVO020000352.1:0-4956 GCA_943371595.1 Sphingomonas paucimobilis | reverse complement strand
TGGCCCGGCCGCACGGCCGGGCGCAGCGGGACGACCCGGCGACGTCGGGCCGGGCGGCGGCCAGCCCCCGACGCTGGGTACGACGTGCCGGTGGCCTGGTCGTGCTGTTCGCCCTGGTCGAGTACGTCGTGGTCCCGCAGCTGGTCGAGGCGCGCAGCGAGCTCGAGATCTTCACCGACGCCGCGGTCTGGCCGCTCGTGCTCGCGCTGGTGCTCGAGGTGTGCTCGGTGGTCGCCTACACCCTGCTGACCCTGGCTCTGCTCGAGAGGTCGGTCCGCCCGACCTTCGGTGTCCAGCTGCGGATCGACGTGACCGGGCTCGGGGCCAGCCACGTCCTGCCGGGCGGAGGTGCCAGCGCCTCGGCCGTGCGCTACCGCCTGATGACCGCCGCGGCCGTCCCGCCCGCCGACGTGCTGTCGACCGCGGCGGTGCAGTACGCCGTCGGGGTGGTCGGACTGGTCGCCACCTTCACCACGGGGGTCGTCCTCGCCTCACCGGGGATCTGGACACACCCGCCCTACGCCGTCGCCGGTCTCGCCGGGGTCACCCTGCTCGCGGTGACGCTGCTCGTCCCGCCGTCGGCCCGGCCGGTCCGGCGGTGGTGGGCGCCCGACCGGACCGGCGCCGAGGGTCGGGGTGCGGGTCGTGCTCACGGCGCGGGAGACCACCGTCCGGCCGAGCGGGTCCGGCACCGGGTGCGGCCGTGGGCCGAGCGCACCGGCACTGCCCTCGGCCGGGTCGTCGACCGCGCAGCGGTCCAGCTGCAGGACCGTCACCGGCGTCGCATCCTGCTCGGGTGGGCGATCAGCGCCTTCTTCCTCGACGCCGCGAGCCTGTGGCTGTGCCTGTGGGCCTACGGGACCACGGTCACCCTTGGCGTGCTCCTGGTCGCCCACGGCGCCGCCAACCTCGCAGCGCTCCTCCCGCTGTCTCCCGGCGGGCTCGGGGTGGTGGAGGGGGTCCTGGTCCCCACGCTGACGCTGCTCGGTGCGGCCGGGGGACCGGTCGTCCTCGGCGTCCTGACCTGGCGCGCGCTGCAGTTCTGGCTGCCGATCCCCGTCTCCGGGCTCAGCTACCTGAGCCTGCGTCCCTGGCGGCACCCGCCGGCGGCGGCGGTCCGGGCCGAGGTCGGCGGCCGAGGCTGAACCGCCGGGTCAGTCGGGGGCCATCCGGGGACGGGGACGCCGCGAGGTGAGGATCCCGCTGACGTCCCACGCGAAGGCCGCGTCGAGCGCACCCACGGTGTCGGTGAGCGGCCGCGTCGTGTCGACACGGTGCGCCGTGGGCCACGAGTCGGTGTGCCTCCTGAGCTGGTGCGCCACTGACGCGTCGGCGTCGGACGGCCCCGCGACGCGGGCGTCGATGCGCTGCGCGGCCAGTCTCTCGTCGAGGACGCAGACCAGCTCGGTCAGCGGTACGGAGCACCGGGCCGCGCTCCGGGCGGCCTGCTCGCGCGACGAAGCGTCGTGCCAGGTCGCGTCGATGATCACGCTCTCACCGAGACCGAGGAGGGTCTCGGCGCGGTGCAGGAGCTCGGCGTAGGTCTTGTCGTCCCACGCCGCGTCGTAGATGCCGGTGCCGAACGCCGCCGCGGCGCTGGACTCGGGGTCGAGGCCGGCGAGCTCCTTGCGGACCCGGTCGCTGGAGAGGACGACCCAGCCGTGGCGGTCGGCGAGCGCGGCCGCGACCGACGACTTGCCCGTGCCCGGGGCGCCCCCGCAGAGCACCAGGCGCACCCGGGCCTGGCGCAGGTGGCGCAGGGCGATGCCGGCGAACTCCTCGGGCGTGCTGGTGCGGCCGTGGTGGGTGTCGTGCGCCGCCCCCGACAGGCAGCCGACCTTGGCCCGGACGAAGGCCCGGTAGGCGATGTAGTGGTGGACCAGGGACGGCGGAGCCTGGTCGCCGGTGAGCTCGGCCCAGCGCGCGAGCAGGTGGTCCGCGGCCTCGGTGGAGCCGAGCCGCTCGACGTCCATGGCCAGGAAGGCGATGTCGTCGAGAGCGTCGACGTGGCGCAGCTGGTCGTCGAAGTCGAGACAGTCGAGCACCCGCGCGCCGTCGTCCAGGCAGAAGATGTCCTCGGCGAGCAGGTCCCCGTGACCGTCGACGACGGCCCCGCCGCGCACGCGTCGGGTGAAGAGCGGTGCTCTTGCCGAGAGGAACTCCTCGACCAGCGCGGCGATCTCGGCGACCACGTCCGGGTCCAGGGCGCCCGCCCAGGAACTGGCCTCGGCGAGGTTGTGGCGCCACCGGGCCGCGACGGCGTCCCGGGTGCCGGCGACGTCGATGGCCGGGCTCCGGGTGGCGCCGGCGTGGAACACCGCGACCACCCGGGCGACGTCGGCCAGGGCCTGTTCGACCGTGGCGCGGTCCGCATGGGTCAGCAGGTGGGTGAGACGCCGGTCCTCGGGCAGGCGTCGCATCACGACGCACGGCTCGACGTCGGGGCCCGGCAGGCCGAGCGTGCCGACCCCCAGGTAGACGTCGGCGGCCAGCCGGCGGTTGAGCGAGACCTCACGGGCGCAGGCCGTCCGCCGCTCGTCCACGCCGGAGAAGTCGAGGAAGGGCAGCAGCACCGGTCGCTTGAGCTTGTAGGCGAGGTCGCCGAGGAGCAGGACGGCGCCGGAGTGGGTCGTGCGCAGCTCGGGGGCGTCGGGCGGTGGCGGGGACGGCGGAGCAGGCGGCGTGTCCGCGGTGGTGCGTGACGCGGTCATGACCGTCGTCCCTCGTCGTGCGACACCTACTCGACGGGCAGTTCTCGGCGGGAGACGGGGATCGTGCGTGCCCGGGGTGGCTCGTCGACCGCAGGCAGCGAGACCGTGAGGACCCCGTCGGTGTAGTCGGCGGTCACCTCGTCGCCGGTGACGCCGTCGGGCAGGCGCAGCACCCGGTCGAAGGCGCCGTAGGCGATCTCGGTGCGGTGGTCGTCGTGGGCCTCCTCGCGCCGCTCGCCGTGGATGCGCAGGAGCCCGTTCTCGACGACCACCTCGACGTCGGTGTCGGGGTCGATGCCGGGGAGGTCGGCGCGCACCACGTGCCGACCGTTCTCGCGGTACTCCTCGACCTTGACGTGTGGTCGCACCCGTACGTCGGTGAACCAGCCGAGCAGGTCGTTGAGGAACGAGACGTCGTCAGGCTGCGTCAGGGTGCTCACGGGGCTCTCCTCGGGCTGGGGGGCAGGCGCTCCCATGTGACCGCCTCGGGGCGGGGGCCCCCAGGGCCGAACGTCCCCGTCGTGGCGGGCCTTCGTGTGCGCCCCTGCCGTCCCGGCTCCGCCGGAGACGGGGCGGCGCGAGGGTGTGCCGGTTGGGCGCTGCCGCCGAGCCCTTCAGGGGGGGCAGGCCCGACGGCAGCGGTCGAGGTGGCCGCGCGCGGCCCGGACCCCGGCCACGGCCGGGTCCAGCGTGTGGGTCCACTGTCGCGACCGACAGGGCCTTTGGTCCCGAGCGCGCGAGGTTCGGGTCCACGACGCCTCGTCGGGGATACCGTGACGACATGTCCGACGCCACGCCGTTGCCAGACCCGATCCGGGTGTTCCTGCTCGATGACCACGAGCTGGTGCGTCGGGGGTTGCGGGAGCTGTTGGAGGGCGAGGGCGACATCGTGGTGGTGGGGGAGTCGGGGTCGGCGGTGGAGGCGGCGCGGCGGATTCCGGCGTTGCGTCCTGATGTGGCGATCTTGGACGGGCGGTTGCCGGATGGGTCGGGGGTGGATGTGTGTCGGGAGGTGCGGTCGTTCGACCCGCGGATCCGGGCGTTGATCTTGACCTCCTACGACGATGACGATGCGTTGTTCGCGGCGATCATGGCGGGGGCGGCGGGGTATGTGTTGAAGCAGGTGCGGGGTGCTGATCTGGTGTCGACGGTGCGGCGGGTGGCGGCGGGTCAGTCGATGTTGGATCCGCAGGTGACGGCGCAGGTGTTGGAGCGGGTGCGTCGGGGGCCGCCGGTGGATCGGGAGCTGGAGGGTTTGACGGGGCAGGAGCAGCGGATCTTGGAGCTGATCGGTGAGGGGATGACGAACCGGCAGATCGCTGAGTCGATGTTCTTGGCGGAGAAGACGGTGAAGAACTACGTGTCGTCGTTGTTGGCCAAGCTGGGGTTGTCGAGTCGTACGCAGGCCGCGATCTTCGCCGCCAAGCACCAGGAGCGGAACGCCTGAGGGCCCGCGTCCGGCGACGAGGGGGTCAGGTCCATGTCGATCGTGCAGGACGCCGGCCGGCCCGGTGGTGCGGGCACGCAGCCGGCGCGGCGGCTGGTCGAGGTGCACGACGTCCACAAGGCCTTCGGGCGGACGCCCGCCCTGCAGGGTCTCGACCTCAGCGTCCACGCCGGCGAGGTCCTCGGGTTCCTCGGCCCCAACGGGTCGGGCAAGTCGACCACGATCCGGGTGCTGCTCGGCCTGCTGCGCGCCGACAGCGGCACGGTCCGGCTGCTGGACGGCGACCCGTGGCGCGACGCGGCGAGGCTGCACCGCCGGCTCGCCTACGTGCCGGGTGACGTCGCCCTGTGGCCCCACCTCACCGGCGGCGAGATCCTCGACCTCCTCGGACGCCTGCGCGGCGGGGTGTCCCGCGCGCGCCAGGACCAGCTGGTCGAGGAGCTGCGTCTCGACCCGACCAAGCGGGCCGGCACCTACTCGAGGGGCAACCGGCAGAAGGTCGCGCTCGTCGCCGCGCTGGCCGCCGACGTCGACCTGCTCCTCCTCGACGAGCCGACCTCGGGGCTCGACCCGCTGATGGAGGCCGTCTTCACCCGGCACGTCCGCGCGTTCCGCGACCGCGGTGGCGGGGTCCTGCTGTCGAGCCACGTGCTCGACGAGGTCGAGCGCCTGTGCGACCGGGTCACCCTCATCGACGAGGGCCGGACCCTCGAGAGCGGCACCCTCGCCGAGCTGCGCCACCTGACCAGCACCTCGATCGAGGCGGTCGTCGACCGGGTGCCCCCGGGGCTCGCGACC
>CALRVO020000351.1:0-4964 GCA_943371595.1 Sphingomonas paucimobilis | reverse complement strand
GCGGTCGAGGACGCGGCCGCGCCGGTCGACCAGGACCATCCGACGGCGCGTCTCGATCCGCAGCCCGTCGTGGACGTCGGAGACGAAGCCAGCCACCCCGCGCAGCGCGGTGAAGGACCCGCCGACCGTCCAGCGACGCACCGGGCCGGGGCGGCGCGGGACCACGACGGCCACCCGGCCGTCGACGGCGAAGACCCGCGCGTCACGCACCAGCGGGCCCGTGGTCACCCGACCGGTGCGGTCGTCGTACGCCCGCAGCCGCAGGCCCTGCGGGGTGCGGCCGGTCCACACGGCGTGACGCCCGACCGGGTCGGCCAGCGGGAGCCCCACGACGCGACGCTCGAGGACGCGGGTGGTGCTGCCGTCGGCCGGCACGACCGTGAGGGTCGTCGCGTCGAGGACGTACGCCGCTCGCGTGCTCGCCGCGACGGAGGTGAGCCCGTCGCCGAAGGGGTAGGACCCCTCGCCGAGACGGAGGAGCCCGGCGTCGACGTCGACGTAGGGCGCTCGCAGGGACGCGAAGGTCGGGGTCGGGGTCGGGGTCGGGGTCGTGGTCGTGGTCGGGGGCGCTCCGGCCGCCGGGACGCCGAGCGACGCGACCACCAGGGCGAGCACGGGCAGGACGGCGAGCAGGGCGCGTGGGCGCACGGGTTCCTCCGAGATGTCAGGCGGGTCGCCCGCCGGTCCACGTCGCCGTGACCAGGGGCACGCCCGGACGATAGGCCAGGTGCCGGTGGCTCGGGGCGTCAATGACGAAGAAGTCGGCTCGGCTCCCGACCGTGAGCCGCCCGACGTCGTCGCGGTCCAGCGCGGCGGCCCCGCCCGCGGTGGCGGCTCGCACCGCCTCGACGGGCGTCATCCCCATCTCGCGCACCGCGAGCGCGACGCAGAACGCGAGCGAGGAGGTGAACGACGACCCGGGGTTGCAGTCGCTGGCGATCGCCACGGCGACGCCGGCGTCGAGGAGCCGCCGGGCGTCGGGGTAGGGCTGGCGGGTCGAGAACTCCACGCCGGGCAGCAGCGTCGCGACGGTGCCCGACGCGGCGAGGGCGTCGACGTCGGCGTCGGTGAGGTAGGTGCAGTGGTCGACGGCGGTGAGGCCGAGCTCGCACGCCAGCCGTACGCCGTCGCCGTAGGTCAGCTGGTTGGCGTGCAGCCGCCCCCGGAGCCCCACCGCGGCGCCGGCGGCGAGGACCGCGCGGGCCTGGTCGGCGTCGAACGCACCCTCCTCGCAGAAGGCGTCGATCCAGCGGGCGTGGGGGGCGGCGGCGTCGAGCATCGGTCCGGTGACGAGGTCGACGTAACCGGCCGGGTCGTCGGCGTGCTCCGGTGGCACGACGTGGGCACCGAGGAAGGTCGTCTCGTCGGTGAACTGGCGCGCGACCGCGAGGCTGCGGGCCTCGTCGCGGACGGTCAGGCCGTAGCCGCTCTTGATCTCGACCGTGGTGGTGCCCTGGCGCCGCATCTCGGCGACGAGTGCGGCGACGTGGGCGGTGAGCTGGTCGTCGGTCGCGGCGCGGGTGGCGGCGACGGTCGTGCGAATGCCGCCGGCGGCGTACGGCGTGCCGGCCATCCGCGCCTCGAACTCCGCCGCGCGGTCACCGGCGAAGACCAGGTGGGAGTGGGAGTCGACCCAGCCGGGCAGCACCGCGCGGCCACCGACGTCGACCGCGGTGTCGGCCGCCGGGGCGAGGTGGGCCGGTCCGGTCCAGGCGACGCGGGACCCCTCGATGACGAGAGCAGCGCTCTCGATCATCGGCTGGTCGTCGTCCCAGGTCGTCAGCTCGGCGATGCCGGTGATCAGGGTGGTCGTCACGCCAGCAGCTCACGGATGACGGCGTCGAGCTCACGGCCCGTCGCCCCGCGGTCGAGCTCGATCGGGGTGCCGTCGACGAGCACCGAGGTGACGTCGGCGGCGCTGGCCGCCCACACCGCGGTGTGCTCGTCGGCGCCGGTGCCGGCGGTGCGGGGGCTCGCCGTGTCGAGGGTGACCAGGTCGGCGCGGTGCCCCACCGCGATCGCGCCCACGTCGGCGAAGCCGAGGCTGGCGTGGCCGGTCGCGGTCGCTGCCGTCAGGAGGTCGGCGGTGGTCCAGGTGCCGCGGTGGCGGGTCGCCAGGCGCTCGTCGAGCTCGACGGCGCGCATCTCCTCGAACAGGTCGACCACCGCGTGGCTGTCGGAGCCGAGGGTGAGCCGCGCACCCGCGTCGCGCAGCGCCGCGCTGGGCCCGACCCCGTCGCCGAGGTCGCGCTCGGTGGTGGGGCAGAAGCAGGCGTGGGTGCGGGTGCTGCCGAGGTGGGCGACGTCGTCGTCCGTGAGGTGCGTGGCGTGCACGGCGGTCGTCAGCGGGCCCAGGACCCCGTGGCCGGCGAGCAGCTGCGTCGGGGTGGCGCCGTACGCCGCGACGCAGGCGTCGTTCTCGGCCGGCTGCTCGCTCAGGTGCACGTGCAGCGGACGGCCCGCGGCCGCCGCGACGACGGTGGCCAGCTGGTCGTCGGGGACCGCCCGCACCGAGTGGATCGCGACCCCGGCCTCGGCGATCCCGCTCGCGCGGCGCGCCCACGCGTCGGCGTCGCCGTCGCTGTAGCGCCGCTGCACGCCCTCGGGCGGTGCGCCGAACCCGCTGCTGAGGTAGCAGGTGTCGAGCAGCCTGATCCTGATGCCGGCGTCGTCCGCCGCCTGGAGCAGCGCGTGGCCCATGACGTGAGGATCGTCGTACGGCGTCCCGTCGGGCTGGTGGTGCAGGTAGTGGAACTCCCCCACGGACGTGATGCCCGCCGCGACCATCTCGCGGTAGACCGCCGTGGCGAGCCGGAGGTAGGAGTCGGGGTCGAGGCGCTCCGCGACGGCGTACATCTGCGCGCGCCAGGTCCAGAACGAGCCCGACCCGCGCTGGGTGCGGCCACGCAGCGCCCGGTGGAACGCGTGGCTGTGGGCGTTGGCGAGGCCGGGGAGGGTGAGGCCGGGGATACGGGTGGGGGTGTCGAATTCACCGGTTGACCGGGGAATTTGGCCGTTGTCAGGGGATGTTCCCCCTGACAACGGTCGGAGTTCCCTGACCACCTCGGCGAACCGGCCGTCGACCACCCGGACCAGCACGTCGTCGTGGACGGCGCCGTCGACCCAGGCGCGCTCGAGCAGGTACGCCGTCATAACGACGTCCGGGTGGCGAGGTCCTCGAGCACGTCGGCCAGCGCGACGACCCCGGCGTGGCAGTCGGCCGTCTCGGCGTGCTCGGCCGGCGAGTGCGAGACGCCCGTCGGGTTGCGGACGAACAGCATGGCCGAGGGGATGCCGGCCGCGGACAGCACGCCCGCGTCGTGGCCGGCCTGCGTGGGCATGACCGGCCAGGGCCGGTCGGCGGTGAGGTCGGGGTCGAAGGACACCGCTGCCGACACCGACTCGGCCGTCACCACGACCGCGGTGCCGTCGCGCTCGGCGCGCTGGGTCGCCTGGCGCTCGACGGTCGCGACCAGGTCGGCCAGGGCCGACTCGCTCGACGCCCGGGCGTCGAGCCACGCCGTGACCCGCGAGGCGATCGCGTTGGTGCCGTTGGGCGCCACCTCGACCCGGCCGAAGGTCGCCCGCTGCCCGGCCAGCCGGGCCTGCTTGTGGGCCGCGAGGGCGGTCATCGCGTAGGTCAGCATCGGGTCGGCGCGGTCCTCCATGCGGGTCGAGCCCGCGTGGTTGGCCTCGCCGGTGACGTCGAAGCGGTAGCGCCCGTGCGGCCAGATCCCGCTCGCGACGCCGACCGCGGCTCCCCGGTCGACGAGGTCACGGCCCTGCTCGACGTGCAGCTCGACGTACGCCGCCACGCCGGCCAGCAGCCCCGGCGTCCCGCCCGCGACCACGTCACCCAGCGCCACCCCGTCGCGGTCGCGCAGGCCGCGGGCGGCGTCCCACGAGATCGCGCCGGTCGCCAGCCGCGAGCCGAGGCAGGCCTGGCCGAACCGTGAGCCCTCCTCCTCGACGAAGGCCGCGACGCCGAGCGGACGCGACGGCACCACCCCGCGCTCGCGCAGCAGGTCGATCGCGGCGAGGGCGGACACGACACCGAGCGGGCCGTCGTAGGCCCCGCCGTCGAGCACGGAGTCGAGGTGGCTGCCGGTCAGCACCGCGTCACCAGCGTCGACCTCGGGGGCGGCGTCCCACCAGGCCACCTGGTTGCCGAACCCGTCGGTGTCGACGCGCAGCCCCCGGGCCGTCGCCTGCTCGACGAACCACGCCGCCAGCTCGCGCTCGGCGGCGTGGAACGGCTGGCGGAAGTAGCCGCCGGACGCGGCGGAGCGGCCGACGGGCGCGAGGTCGGCCCACATCCGCTCGAGGTCGTCGGGCACCGCTGCTCCTATCCTGCGCGCATGGAGTTCCAGGACGTCGTACGACGCCGCCGGATGGTGCGCAACTATGCCGATCTCCCGGTCGATCCCGCCATCGTCGACCGTGCGCTCGACAACGCGACCCGGGCCCCCAGCGCCGGGTTCACCCAGGGCTGGGCCTTCCTGGTGCTCGACACCCCTGCCGACGTGAGCCGCTTCTGGCACCTCAGCAGCGACGCCGCCGACGACCCGGGACGGTGGCTCGAGGGCATGATGCGCGCCCCCGTGGTCGTGCTGCCGTGCAGCAGCAAGGCGGCCTACCTCGAGCGCTACGCCGAGCCCGACAAGGGCTGGACCGACCGCGACGAGGCCCGCTGGTCGATGCCCTACTGGCACATGGACGCCGCCAAGGCCTCGCTGCTGATCCTGCAGACCGTCACCGACGCCGGCCTGGGCGCCTGCTTCTTCGGACTCGTCCCCGACCGCGAGCCGGCGCTGCGCGAGGCCTTCGGCATCCCCGACACCCACGACCCGATCGGGGTGATCACGATCGGCCACCCCGCCCCCGGCGGGTCGGGCGGCTCCCCCACCCGCCGACCACGTACGCCGTGGCAGGACGTCGTGCACCGGGGCCGCTGGGGGTCGTCC
>CALRVO020000350.1:0-4965 GCA_943371595.1 Sphingomonas paucimobilis | reverse complement strand
TCGCCCGGGCCGGCACCGTCAACCCGCTGACCGGCTACGGCATCGGCGCCGAGCCGGGCGGCCAGGTGCGCGTCACCCTCGGCTTCGAGACCGAGGAGCAGGCCCGGACCAACGCCGACACCCGCGCCACGCTCGCTGCGGGCCCCGCACCCGGGCAGGGCGGCGACTTCGCCGACCGGTTCAGCCTCGACGAGGTGGCGGCCCGGGACACGACGGTGACGATGGACCTCACCCCGGTCGAGGGTCAGTTCGTGGTCTCCGAGCTCAGCAACGGTCCGGTGCTGTTCGCGACCTGCTGACCGCGGGTCAGGAGCCGCGACGCGGGTGGGGCGGCACCGGGACGACGCCCAGGATGCGGTCGATCTCGTCGGGCTCCAGCCGGTCGTCGGCCTCGCTCGCGGCGATGATCAGGTTGGTGGTGAGCTCGACCTCGCCCAGGAGGTCGACGTCCTCGAGGGACACGTCGAACTGGTCGTACATCGCGGCCCTCCTGCTCCCGAATCGCTCGACTGACCCTTGGCCTCCACCTTACGTGGTCGTCGGTAGTTCGCTGATGGTCATTCCGGATGATTCGTAAAGTTCCGGATGGGCCATGGGGCCCCGGTCCGGCCGGCCACGACGTGCTAGGACGCTCCGGACCCGGGACGTGGCCCGGGACGTGCCGAGGCCCCGCCGTCCAGGGACGGCGGGGCCTCGGTGTGTGGTCTAGAGACCAGCCGGTGTCAGACGGCGCGAACGTTCTCCGCCTGCGGGCCCTTGGGGCCCTGGGTGACGTCGAACTCGACCTTCTGGTTCTCGTCGAGGGACTTGTAGCCCTGCGACTGGATCGCCGAGTAGTGCACGAAGACGTCGTCGCCGCCGTCCTCCTGCGCGATGAAACCGAAACCCTTCTCGGCGTTGAACCACTTCACGGTGCCCTGAGCCATTGCTCATATCTCCTTGTATCGGGGCGAGAGCCGCCACATCAGCGACCCGCAACAGCTGCGGTGACACGTCGCTCCGACCCATGGGATGACACCACAAACCAGAAACGCCGTTGGATCACGAACTCCTTAGGCGTCAGACCAGCTGGAACTTGCACCTGTTGCGTCTTCAACTCTACCAACAGGAGCCGTCAGGGAAAGCCTTCGCACCCCCTCGATCCGATTCGGTCGTGTGAACTTCCCACGACGTCACGGTGACGGTCGACGCGCGGCCCGGCCCCAGCAGATCCTCGCCGCGACCCTCATGCCCGTCAGAGCATGCTCTGCTCGCCGGGCATGTCGGCGCGGGTGAACCACTCGCCCGGCATGTCGCCGAGCATGTCGGAGGTGTTGACCGGCGGCTGGTAGCCGGCGGCGCCCGGGTCGACCGCGGTCCCGGTCTGCAGGGAGTCCATCGCGTCGACGTACTTCTGCTGGTAGTCGTCGTACAGCGTGTCGGTGAGCAGACGGTAGATCTCGCCGGAGTCGGCGGCGTCGACCATCTTCTCGAAGTGCGGGAGGTCGGTGCCGGTCACGTCCGCGATGGTCTGGACGAAGTTGTTGACGTCCTGACCCGCGCTGATGACCTTGTCGATCCTGCCCGTGACCTCGTTGACCGCCGGGACGTGGCCCAGCACCTTCCAGCCCGACGTCACGATCGCGGTGACGTCGGCGACCCAGGCCGGCTGCTCGGGCGGGTCCTTGGGGGGCGGGCCGATCGGCGCCCAGGCCGCGAGCTGCTGGTCGATCATCGTCACGATGCTCCGGGCGAACTCGAGCACGCCCTGCTGGGTGGCCTGGATGATGTAGGCGGCGGCGGCGAAGGTCTGCGCCACCTGCACGCTGGCCCACGCCATCTGTGCGATCTGCCCGTCGTAGTTGGAGTAGAAGGTGTTGAAGTTGGTGCCGGCCCTCCCCGTCCACTGCGTCCGGATGGTGTCGATGCCGTAGGGGTCGTCGAGCTCGTTGACGGAGAAGTCGCTGGTGACGTAGGTGTGCAGGTCCTGGAGGCTGCCGCAGATCGCGTCGGCGTCGGCTCGGGTGAACGAGTCGCTGACCTGGCGGCAGTACGACGCCAGCCCGCTGGCCCACGAGGCGCCGTTGTGCCACGCCTCCACCGCCCCCCGGGCGACGTCCTTGACGTACTGGGCGTTGGCCGCCCCGATGGCGGAGGGGTCCGGGCTGTTGGCGATCACGTCGACCGGCACCCAGAAGCGGAACTGGAACCACTGCCGGGGGTTGACCTCGTGGCCCGGCACCGGGAAGACACAGTCCTCGAGCCACCACTCGGTCGGCACGTAGCCCTCACCCGGCGACTCGAGGCTGCCGATCTGGTCGCGGGCGGCCACGAGGTACTCCCAGGCCAGCTCGTTGCCCTTGAGGTGGCCGAGCTTCTCCTCGATCTCGTCGAACGTGGCGGAGAGCTCGAAGTAGTCGAAGGTCATCGTGGGTTCCTGTCCGTCATCGGTACTGCGCGGTCGGGTCGTGCGGGAGCCCGAGCTCGGTGCTGTCGTCGTCCTGCGTCTGGTCGCGGTCGGCCTCGTCCTGGCTCGGGGCGGTCGGGTCGTAGTCGGAGGGATACACGTAGGTCGGGTAGTAGAGGCCGGGCCCGATGGTCGTGCCGGACACGGCGCCGGGCGACTCAGGACTGCCGACGTCGCCGGGTACGCGGGTGGGCGCCACCTCGACGTCCTTGAGGGCACCGTGCCAGTGCTTGAACTCGTCGGCGGCTTGGCTGTCCTGCTGGACGTAGTCGTCGCCGGTCAGCTCGAGCGCCTGCGCGGCGTGGTTGAGGGTGGCGACCCCGCGACGGATGCCGTCGTGGACGTGCGCGGCGATCGTGAGGGCGTCGCGCAACGCCTGCGGGTCACCCGCCTTGGCGGTCTGCACGTCGAGGGCGCTCACGATCGAGGTCAGACGACCGGCGATCCGGGCCAGGTCGTCGGCCTGGTCCGGGATCCCCTGTCGGGCAGCCGTGTAGATCTTGACGATGGGCACGTAGATCTCGTCCGACATGGGTGGTCCTTCGTCCGGCGGGTGGGGCGGCAGCGTGTGGGGCCTTCCCCGCCGGGGTCCGTCCCATGCACGCCGCAGCGAAGCATCCACCCAGGACGGACCCGCCCCGACCCGGGGCGGGACGCGCGTCCCGGGCGCCTCGGCCTAGACTTGTGTCCCGGAGATCTCGGACGTCGGCCCGACGCAGGGTGCCGTCTTCAGGCTCCTTCCGCCAATCCCAGATCCCTGGGCCCCTAGCTCAATTGGCAGAGCTGAGGACTTTTAATCCTTAGGTTGTGGGTTCGAGGCCCACGGGGCCTACCAGCTGTCGCTCCCTCGTCGGTGCTCACGACCGCCGCCCGAGCATCCGGGCGACGAAGCCCGGCCGCGCCTCGCTCGCGTGGCCGTCGGTGGTGCTCCTTCTGCTGGTGAGGGGAAGTCAGACGAGTGTGGGGAGGGCCTGCGTGGCGGTGTAGACGGCGACCAGGAGCACCAGGGCGGTGAAGGCCGCCGCGAGCCGCCGCGTGTCGACGCGAACGGCGACCCGGGCCCCGGCCACGGCGGCCAACGCCGAGACGACGGTGAGGACCAGGACCGCGGTCCAGCCGGGCGCCGCTCCGCTGCCGGCCCGCGTGACGAGGGCCGCCGCGCTGGTGATCGTGATGACCACCAGCGAGGTGCCGGCGGCGTAGGGCAGCGGCAGGGAGAGCGCCACCAGGAGCGCGGGGACGACCAGGAAGCCCCCGCCGACCCCCAGGAAACCGGTGAGGAGCCCGACCAGGGTCGCTGTGACCAGCACCTTGAGCGCCCGCGGGCACGCGCAGGCGAAGGTCGGGCTGAAGGTGATGATGGGGTCGTCGATGCCGGGCCTCGCGGCATGCGCGGGTCGAGTGCCGCGCTGACGCACCAATCGCCAGGCCATCAGTGCGCCGACGAGCAGCATGAGCGCCGCGAAGCAGGCGAGCAGGACGTCGTCGGCGACGCGGGACGAGGCCGTGGCGCCGAGGACCGCCCCTGCGATGGCGAGCACCCCGAAGACGGCCCCCCGGGCGAGCAGCACGTTGCCGGCCCGGTGTGCGGCGACCGCACCGATCAGCGAGGTCGTGCCGACCACCACCAGGGAGCCGGTCGTCGCCTGGGCCGGCGACTGGTCGAGGAGGTAGACGAGGACCGGGACCGCGAGGATCGACCCGCCCCCACCGAGCGCGCCGAGGCTGAGCCCGATGAGCACGCCGGCGACGACGGCGAGGGCCACCGTCACGGTCAGGCCACGGCCTCGACCGCGTCCGGGCCCTCGAGGTGCAGCCCGACGGTCTGGGCGTTGTCGAAGCTGTCGTCGATCGCCACCGTCCTGCGGCCGTGGGCGTCGAGCATCGACGCGGCGACCGAGGCACGGTAGCCGCCGGCACAGTGCACCCAGACCTCACCGGCGGGCACCGCGTCGACGCGGCTCCACAGCTCGTGCAGCGGCACGTTGACGGCGCCGCGGATGGCCGCGGCGTCGTGCTCGTCGGCGCGGCGTACGTCGAGGACCACCACGTCTCGGTGGTGGCGGACCTGGGCGAGGTCGGCGAAGGTCGCGGTCGGGAAGGTCGCGAGGGCCCCTGTCGTCCAGTCGTCGGGACCGCCGGTGGCGTGGGCCGCCGGACGGTCGATCCCGATCCGGACCAGCTCTCGCTGGGCCTGCGCGACGTCGTCCGCGCTCGCGCCGAGCAGGGTGATCGGCGTTCCCCACGGGATCAGCCAGCCCAGGTAGGTGGCGAAGCCCCCGTCGAGCCCGAAGTTGAGGGTCCCGCGAGCGTGGCCGGCAGCGAAGGCGGTGCGGTTGCGCAGGTCGACCACCCACTCCCCCGCCTCGATGCGTCGACGCAGCTCGTCGGCCTCCGCACGTGCGGGAGGACTGAGGTCGGGGGCACCCGGACCGGCAGCGTTCGCCGGGGCCATGTGGGCGTAGTAGGCGGGCCAGGCCCCCAGACCGGCGAGCAGCTCGCGCACGTAGGTCTCCTCG
>CALRVO020000349.1:0-4969 GCA_943371595.1 Sphingomonas paucimobilis | reverse complement strand
GGGCGGCCAGCCCGGCCTCGGTCCGCTCGAAGTCGAGGGCCGGGTCGAGGCGGGTCGGCGTCGGTGCGAGAGCACCGCTCGCGTCGAGCACGAGCTGGAACAGCTCGGCCTGCCGGGTCACCCCGGGTGGCCAGACCGTCGCCGCGAGCCGGCCTCCTGGCCGCAGCACCCGTTGCAGCTCGGCCACCCCGGCGCGCGGGTCGAGCAGGTGGTTGACCACGAAGCAGGCCGTCGCCGCATCGAAGCAGTCGCCGGCGAACGGCAGGTCCGGCAGGCCCGCGCGGACGACGTCGGCGTCCGGTGCACGGGCGACGGTCATCGCGAGCAGGTCGGGCTCGGGCTCGCAGGCCGTCACGGTGTGCCCCCGCAACCCGGCGGCGCGCGCCAGGGTGCCGGTGCCGCTACCGACGTCGAGGAGCCGACCGGGCGGCCCGACCGCCTCCAGCAGGTGCGGCACGGCCTCGACACACAGGTGCGCGAAGGACCGGGCGTAGGCGTCGGCGACGTTGCTCCAGGGGCTCGACATCGGCATAGGCTAGACGGGTGACCGACCCGGAGCGGACCCCTGACCTGCGCATCTCCGACGCGGAGCGGCACCAGGTGGCCGAGGTGCTGCGTGAGGCCGCCGGAGCCGGTCGCATCGACCTGGAGGAGCTCGACGAGCGGCTGGAGGCGACCTACGCCGCCCGCACGTACGCCGACCTCGTGCCGATCACCCACGACCTGCCCGCCGCCACCCCCTCGATCACCGACAAGTCCGCCGCCGAGGTCGCCCCCGTCGGTGACGGTCGACCCCAGCGTCACCTCGCGATCATGGGCGGTCTCGAGCGCAGGGGCGCTTGGACCGTGCCCGCCGCGATGACGGTCACCTGCGTGATGGGCGGGGCCGACCTCGACCTGCGCGAGGCACGGTGGTCGGCGGGGGAGTGCGTGCTCACCGTCAACGCGTTCATGGGCGGTGCCTCGGTCGTGGTCGGACCCGACGTCGACGTGGTGATGGAGGGCACCGGCATCATGGGCGGCTACTCCGGCCCGGGGACGAAGGTCGCAGCCGAGCTGAGCGCCGACTCGCCGGTCCTGCGGGTCCGCGGCGTCGCGGTGTGGGGCGGGGTCTCGGTCGAGCGCCAGCCGCTGACCGGTGAGTCGCCCGAGGGGCGCACGCCGCACCGGCTGCACTGATCGCCACCCGGGGCGTGGCACCGTTGCCCCCGTGACCGCCGCACCGCCACCGCCGCCACCGGGCGACGTACCCCCGGCTCGCCCCCAGACCGGCCCCCCGGCGTACCCGCCGCCGGCCTACCCTCCGCCCTCCTACCCTCCGCCCTCCTTCGCGCCGGGCCCGTACCCGCCGTACCCGCCCTACCCGCCGCCCCCGCCGCAGAAGTCGTCGCGCACCCGGTTGGTCCTCGCGCTCGGTGCGGCGTTCGTGGTCGTGACCGCGGCGGTGGTGGTCCCGCTGGTGCTGCTCGACGGCGACGACGAGGACCGCGGCGGTGGTGGCACCGCCACCGCCACCGACTCCGCCGCGCCGCCCGACCTCTCCGAGGTGCAGCGCTTCGGCACCCTCGACCGGGCCCACGTGCCCCTGGGTGAGGCGGTGACCTACGAGCAGGTCCCGCCAGCCGGTGGGCAGCACTGGTCGGCGTGGCTCGACTGCGGTGCCTACGACAGCCCGGTGCAGGACGAGTACGCCGTGCACGACCTCGAGCACGGCGCCGTCTGGATCACCTACGACCCCGCCCTGGGCGACGACGACGTCGCGGCCCTGGAGGACGCGCTCCCGCAGAACGGCATCATGTCGCCGTACGACGGCCTCCCGGCGCCCGTGGTCGTCACGGTCTGGGGCACGCAGCTGGCCCTCACCGGCGCCGACGACCCGCGCCTGCCGCTCTTCATCGAGCAGTACGACGACGGGGTCACCGCGCCGGAGCCCTACGCGTCGTGCGCGGGCGGGACGGCGGACGGCACGTCGGCCTGATCCCGAGCCGATCCCCGAGCCGCCCCCTCAGCACGGGCCGGACGCACGACGTCCGCCGGTCCCTCGCGGGACCGGCGGACGTCGGGGTGCGACAGGGTCAGCCGGCGCCGACGGGCTGGTCGGCGGCGTCGGCCATCGCGTCGCCCACGATGCGACCGGCCCGCTCCCGGTCGACGGTGAGGTTCTCACCGGTCGCGGGGTCGAACAGGTGCATCTTGGCGGTGTTGACCCAGATCTCGGCCTCGTCGCCCTCGCTGATGGTGCTGGTGCCGTCGAGCGAGACCACCAGCTGGGTGCGCAGGGACTCGCCGTCGAGGTCGCGCTCGAGCTCTTGCAGCTGGGTCTGCACCTCGGGCGGGGCCTCGAACGGGATGTAGGCGTAGGCCTCGTTGCCGAGCCACTCCACGACGTCGACCTTGGTGCGGAACGTCGAGCCGGTGCCCTTGTCGTCGACGACGGAGGCGTCCTCGAAGTGCTCGGGCCGGATGCCGGCGATGAGGAGGCCGCGCCCGCGGGCCTTCTCGGCCTTGTCGGCCGGGATCTCGACGGTGCCGAAGGGCAGCGTGACCGAGGTGCCCTCGACGGTGGCGGGCAGGAAGTTCATCGGCGGGGAGCCGATGAAGCCGGCGACGAACAGGTTGCCGGGGTTCTCGTAGAGCTCGCGCGGGGTGGCGAGCTGCTGGAGGATGCCGCGCTTGAGCACCGCGACGCGGTCGCCGAGCGTCATCGCCTCGGTCTGGTCGTGGGTGACGTAGACCGTGGTGATGCCCAGCCGCTTCTGCAGCCGGGCGATCTCGCTGCGCATCTGGCCGCGCAGCTTGGCGTCGAGGTTGGACAGCGGCTCGTCGAAGAGGAACGCGTCGGCCTCGCGGACGATGGCCCGCCCCATCGCGACCCGCTGACGCTGACCTCCCGACAGGTTGCCGGGCTTGCGGTCGAGGTGCTCGTCGAGCTCGAGCGTCTTGGACGCCGCCCGCACCTTCTCGTCGACCTCGGCGTCGGGCGTCTTGGCCAGCCGGAGCGGGAACGCGATGTTCTCGTAGACCGACAGGTGCGGGTAGAGCGCGTAGTTCTGGAACACCATCGCCAGGTTGCGGTCGCGCGGGGCGAGGTCGTTGACCCGCTTGTCGCCGATCATCATGTCGCCCGAGGTGATGTCCTCCAGGCCCACGATCATCCGCAGCAGCGTCGACTTCCCGCAGCCCGAGGGACCGACGAGGATCATGAACTCCCCGTCCTGCACGTCGATGCTGACGTCGTTGACGGCGGGGAACCCGTCGCCGTACTTCTTGACGATGTTCCTCATGTCGATTCCGGCCATGAGCGGATCACCCCTTCACTGCGCCGGAGGTGAGGCCGGCGACGATCTTGCGCTGGAAAATCAGGACGATGGCGATGATCGGGATCGTCGCGACGACGGCACCCGCGGCCAGCAGTGACGCCGGCCGGTTGAACGGGTCGGCACCGACGAAGAACGACAGTGCCGCTGGGATGGGACGGGCGTTCTCGGTCGAGGTCAGCGAGATGCCGAACACGAAGTCGTTCCAGGCGAAGAAGAACGTGAGGATCGCCGCGGTGAAGACGCCCGGCGCTGCCAGGGGCACGATGACCTTGCGGAACGCCTGCCACGACGTCGCGCCGTCGACCTGGGCCGCCTGCTCCATCTCCCACGGGATCTCGCGGAAGAAGGCCGACAGGGTCCAGATCGCCAGCGGCAACGTGAACGACATGTAGGGGATGATCAGGCCGATCCAGGTGTCGTAGATGCCGATGGTGCGCCACAGGTCGAACAACGGCCCGACGAGGGACACCACCGGGAACATGGCGATCACCAGCGCCGTGGTGAGCACGAACTTCTTGCCGGAGAACTCCAGGCGGGCGATCGCGTAGGCGGCCAGCGTGGCCAGGATCACCGACAGGGCGGTCGCGATCAGGCAGATCCCGATCGAGTTGATGATCGCCCGGCGGAACTGCTCGTCGGCCAGCACGTCGGAGTAGTTGGTCCAGCCGGCGCCCGTGCCGTCGGCCGGGAGGAACCCGGGGTTGCCGACGGTGATGGACTCCTGCGACTTGAACGACAGCGAGACGATCCAGGCGATGGGGAGCAGGCACCAGGCCAGCACGAAGGCGACGCCCACGGTCAGGCCGATCTTGTTCTTCAGCATGTCAGCTCTCCTGCCGGGCGTTGGCGAGGTCGACCCGGAACAGCTTGACGATCACGAACGCCACGACCAGCACCGAGAGGAACAGCAGCACGGACAGCGCCGAGCCGATGCCGAGCTGGAACTGCTCGATGACCTGTCGGTAGGTGAGGAACGAGATCGACTCGGTGTTGTAGGCGCCGGCCGTCATCACGAAGATGTTGTCGAAGATCCGGTAGGCGTCGAGGGCGCGGAAGAGGACGGCCACCATGATCGCTGCCCTCATGTTGGGCAGGATGACCTTCGTCAGCCGTTGCAGCCAGGTGGCTCCGTCGACCTTGGCCGCCTCGAGCATGTCCTCCGAGACCTGCGCGAGACCGGCCAGGAGAAGCAGCGACATGAAGGGTGTCGTCTTCCAGATCTCGGAGATCATGATCGCCGCGATCGAGGAGCTGTAGCCGTCGAACCAGTTGAAGCTCTGGTCGACGAAGGGCAACCAGGAGTTGACGAAGCCGTTGTTGTTGGAGAACGCGAACTGCCAGGCGAACCCCGACACGACGGTGATGATGCCGTAGGGGATGAGGATCGAGGTGCGGATGAGGCCCCGGGCGAAGATCACGCGGTGCATGACCATGGCGAACGCGAACCCGATGACGAGCTCGACCCCGACCGTCACGATCATGATGAACACCGTGTTGAGGGTGGTCTTCCAGAACAGCTGGTCGGTGAGCGCGGTGATGTAGTTGTCGAGCCCGATGAACTTGCGGTCGTCGGGGGCGGTCAGCGAGTACTGGAACAACGAGAGGTAGAGCGCCCGGAACATCGGGAACGCCGTCACCAGCAGCATCAG
>CALRVO020000348.1:0-4973 GCA_943371595.1 Sphingomonas paucimobilis | reverse complement strand
GGCCCGTCGCCCGAGCGCAGCGGCCGCGCGGACGACCCCGCCGAGGCGCTGGTCATCTTCACCTCCGGCACGACCGGCGAGCCGCGCGCCGTCGTCCACACGACCGCGTCGATCTCGGCCGGCCTCGCCGCGGTCACCGAGCTCGCCGGGGTGTCACCGGGGCGACCCGTGGTGGGCAGCACCTTCTTCGCCATGGCGCCCGCGCTGCTCGCGGGCGTGCCGGTCGCCACCCGCGCGCGACGCCGCACGATCGAGGCGCTCGCCCCGCAGCTGACCTACGTGACACCGCCCCAGGCCCGTGAGCTGCTCGCCGCCGGCACCCGCTTCTCGGGCCGCGTGTTCGCCGGGTCCGCACCGGTCTCGGCCCGCCTGCTGCAGCGGCTGCGCGACGCAGGGGCCCAGGAGGCGTGGGGGGTCTACGCGATGACCGAGGCCTTCCCGGTGGCCGCCGTCGAGGCCCGCACGAAGGCCGCCCACGTCGCCGCCGACGGCCGGGGCGACCTGGTCGGCGAGCTCGTGCCCGGCATGACCGCCCGCACCGACGCGTCCGGCCAGGTCGTCGTGGCCGGCGACGGCACCGCCGCGCGCTACCTCGGCGGCGCCGTCCTCGACGAGGTCGCCACGGGCGACCGGGGCGAGGTCGTCGGCCGGTCGGTCGTGCTCCACGGGCGCCTCAAGGACATGGTGCTGCGCGGGGCCCACAACATCTACCCCGGCCTCCACGAGCCGTCGTTGCAGGTGCCCGGCGTCGCCCAGGCGCTGCTGGTCGGCGTGCCCGGCGACGACCTCGACGAGCGGCTGGTGCTGGTCGTCGAGCCCGAGCCGGGGGTGAGCGAGGCCGACGTACGACGGCGCCTGCGGGCCCCGGTGGCCGCGCTCGGCCCCGCCCGGCCCGATGCCGTCGTGGTCGCGCAGATCCCGACCAGCGGCCGGTCGCGCAAGCCCGACCGGGCCGCGACCGTCAGGATGCTGTCGTGACGAGCCCGACCACGAGGCGCTGGCGCGAGCTGCTGATGGCCTCCCACCGGCGCTACACCGGGGCCAACGGCGACGCGCTCGCCGGCTCGGCGACCTACTCCCTGCTCGTCGGGCTGGTGCCCGTGCTGCTCCTGGTCGGCACCGTGCTCGGCTGGACCGGCACCGACGACTCGACCGTCGCCGACGGCGTGCGCACCGCCGCCGACCGCACCCTGCCGCGCGAGGTCGCCGAGGTGGTGACCTCGGCGAGCGCCGACCTCGACCGCAGCCTCACGTGGGTCTCGGCCGCGATCGTGCTGTGGCTCTCGGTCCGGTCGGTGCGTGCGCTGCGCACCGCGTTCCGTGCGGTCTGCGGCCAGGACAACGGGTCCGGCAACCCCGTGCTCGACAACCTGCGCGACGTCTGGCTCGCCGCCGCGCTGTACGCCGCCGCGACGGCCGCCGTCGTGCTCGTCGTCGCGATGCCGACACGGCTGGTCGGCGAGGTCGTCGGGGCGGTCGCGCTCCTCGGCCTGGTCGGTGGGCTGATGTGGCTGCTGCCCTGGCCCGACGAGCGCCGACCCTCTCCCACGCGCACCGCACGCGCCGCGGTCGGCGCGACCGTGGTCGTCCTGCTGCTCGGCACCCTCGGCGGCAGCTACCTCGAGCACACGATGCCCGGGCGCAGCGCCGTCTTCGGGGTCGTCGCCACGCTCGTCGCCACCGCGCTGTGGGTCGCCCTGTCGGTGCGCGCGGTGCTGCGGGCCCTCTCGATCGCCTCGGTCGCCGAGGAGTGGGCGGCCCCCGCGCCACCCGACGACCGGCGGCTGTGGGTCGTCGTGCCGGCCTACCAGGAGGCGGCCGGCATAGGGGCGACCCTGGCCGCGCTCGCCGCCCAGGACGACCTCGACCTCTCCCTCGTGGTCGCCGACAACGCCTCGACCGACGCCACCGTCGCCGTGGTCGAGGCCTTCGCCGCGACTGCGCCGTTCCCGGTGCACGTGGTCGTCGAGACCGAGCGCGGCGTCGGGTGCGCGGTCGACGCGGCGGTCCGCTTCGCCGTCGACCACGGCGCCCGGCTGATCGCCCGGACCGACGCCGACTGCCTGCCGCGACCCGACTGGGTGGGCGCGATCCGCGACCGCTTCGCCCGGGGGGCCGAGGTGGTCGCCGGTGCGAGCGTGCCCAGACGAGACGAGCACCCGACGTTCGCCGAGCGCTTCGTGCTGCCCGCGGTGCAGCGCCTGCTGGCCGTCTACGGCCGCTACCGGGGCGAGCACCGCGGCCCCGAGCACCTCGCGCCCTACGTGCTGACCCACGGCCACTCCTTCGCGATCACCGCCGAGGTCTACGAGCGCTGCGGGGGCGCCGTGCGCGAGCGGCTGGAGGAGGGCTCCGAGGACGTCACGCTGCTCAACCGCGCCCGCCGCGTCACACCGCACGTCGTGCGCGCCGACGAGGTCGTCGTCGAGCACAGCCTGCGCCGGCTGCGCGAGTGGGGGGTGCGCCACACCCTCCTCTGGTACTGGGACCGCCGCTACGTCCCCGACACCCCCGAGGAGGTGCACGTCCGAACCACCCCAGGACGTTCTTCGCCTCCCCCGCTTCGCTCCTCCGCCGAACAACGCCCCGGGGACCCCGGACGGTGAGCGGCCGCTCGAGGGACCGCCGCGTCTACACCGCGTCCCACCCCGCCCTCTTCGCGCTGCTCTCCGGCCTGCGCCGCAAGCCCGTGCGTCGGTTGGGGTCCCGCGTCGTGGTGAGCGGCCACGACGAGGTGAGAGCAGTGCTCACCAAGATCCCGCTGGACCGCACGGACGAGCGCACGACCGGAGGGGCGATCCGCAAGCACGAAGGTGCGGGCGCCCTCTTCGACGAGTCCGGGAGCGCCCACCGGGCCTCGCGCCGCAACCTGGCCGAACGCCTGACCTCCCGCGGGGTCCTGGAGCTCCAGCGCCACTACCGCCCTGTGCTCGACGACGCGGGCGACCGCCTGCGCGCCGGCGACGAGGTCGACGTGTGCCACCTGGCCGACGCCGTCGCCGGACGGACCGTCGCCGCGCTCCTGGGCCTCGACCTGACCCCCGGCGAGGGTGAGGAGCTGGCCCGGGCCGCGCGGCGTACGGCGGCCTCGGCGGCGGCCGCGGAGCTGCCGTCGCTGCCGTGGTCGCGTGCGACGCCCTACCGCGACCACCTCGCCGACGCCTTCGGCGGCCGGGTCGACCCGCTCGGCAAGATGCTCGCGCTGGCCGCGGTCACGACGACCTACGCGACGCTGCCGCGGGCGGTGGCCTGGGTCTCCGACGAGGACTGGTGGGACGACTGCGGGGACGACGCCCGCCGCGCGGTGCTCGTCGACGAGCTCCTGCGGGTCCTCGCCCCGACGCCGCTGCTCCCGCGCGTCACGGCGGGCACGGCGAGCGTCGGCGGCGTCGAGGTCACGCCCGACGACCAGCTGCTGCTGGTGGTCCGCCACGCCGTCGACGCCCACTGCCGCGACCCGTCGGTCGACGACCCGGCCCCGACGGCGGTGAGCCGGCTGGTCTTCGGCGCCGGCCCGCACGCGTGCCCCGGGGCGGCCCTGGCGCGCGCCCAGCTCGACGACGTCCTGGCCACGCTCGCCCCGCTGTCCCCGGACGTGGTCCGGGCCCGGCCCGACCGGCAGGCCGCGCTGCCCGCGTGGCTTGAGCTCGTCGTGGGCTCGGCGGTGGACCGGTGAGGGTCGCGGTCACCGGGGCCAGCGGCTTCTGCGGCGGTGCCGTGGCGCGGTCGTTGCTCGCGCAGGGCCACGACGTGGTGGCCCTCGGACGTCGACCGGTCGACCTCGGTGAGTGGCGCCCCTGGGACGCCGCGCACGACACCCCCGACCTGACCGGTGCCGAGGCGGTCGTCCACCTCGCGGCCGCCGTCGGCGACCCGCGCCCCGGCACCGACGCGCGCGAGTTCGAGCGGGTCAACGTCGACGGTGCCCGTCGGCTGCTCGCGACCGCCGGCGACCGGCCGGTGGTCTGGGTCAGCTCGTCGAGCGTCTACGACCCGCGCCCCGACCGGTCCCTGGTCACCGAGGACCACCCGACCGCCGGTGGCCACCTCAACGCCTACGGCCGCACCAAGGCCCGCGGCGACCGCCTCGCGCTCGACGCCGGCGCCGTGGTGCTGCGGCCGCGCGCCGTCTACGGCCCCGGCGACACCCACCTCCTGCCCCGGCTGCTGCGGGCCTGCCGACGGGGCCGCATCCTGCTGCCCGGGCCCGACGTGACGCTGTCGCTCACCCACGTCGACAACCTCGCCAGCGCCTGCGTCGCCGCCCTCGGGTGGGAGCCCGGGGCCTACAACGTCGCCGACGAGGCCCCGGCGCGTCGTGACGCCACCGTCGCCGCGGTCCTCTCGGCCGCGCTCGCCCGGCCGGTCACCGTCGGCCACCTGCCGCTGCCCGTCACGCACGGTGCCGCCGGTGCCCTCGACGCGCTGGCGCGGGTCACCCGGCGCGAGCCGCTGCTGACGCCGTACGCCGTGGACACGCTGGCGCACCCGTTCTGCCTCGACACCACCCGCGCCCGCGCCACCGGGTGGCAGCCCCGCGACCTGGTGGGCGACTACCTCGCGAGGCTCTCGGTAGGTTGAGGACGTGGCCGCCCGACTCCGTCCCGCCGACCCGCTCGCGGTCGCCGTGGCCACCGAGCGCCTGAGCGCCGGCACCGCCGAGCGGGCCGACCTCAAGCTGCTGGTCAAGCACTACCTCGCCCTGCTCGAGCACAAGGCGCCCGGCGCCTCGGTCGAGGTCCGCGTCCCGCCGTACGCCGCCGTCCAGGTCATCCCGGGGGTGCGTCACACCCGCGGCACCCCGCCCGCGGTGGTCGAGACCGACGCCGAGACGTGGATCGCCCTGGCCACCGGCTCCCTCGCCTGGGTCGACGCCCTCACCGACGCCAGGGTCTCCGCCTCCGGCGAGCGCACCGACCTCACCCCCTACCTCCCCCTCCGATAGTCGTGGACCTTCTGCACACGACCCGGTC